>JABUTE010000127.1 GCA_021443825.1 Bacillota bacterium | reverse complement strand
GTATTCCTTATCTCCGGTCTGATGGGTGTTCCCGCCAACAAGTGGTGGAGATTCGTGGCTCCGCTGTTCGGCATCATGTTCTGCCTGCAGGTAGTCTTCATGTGCATCGCAGTCGCCATCGGCTTCTAACAAACGGTAATTTCAAACAACGCGCAAATGCAAATGCCGAGAATTCCTCGCATTTGCATTTGTCTTATATACGTGCTTTTCAAGAGTTTTAACAAGAGGTATCAGCCAATGAACATGCAGGAAATGAAGAACCGCATCTCACAGCTTTCCGAAGAAAATGCGGAATTCTACAACAATATCAACTCCCAGGTATTCGCTCACCCCGAGCTGGGCAACCAGGAATTCTGGTCTTCCAACTTTATCGCCGAGCAGATGAGAACCAGAGGCTTTAAGGTAGAATATCCCTATTGCAATATTCCCACCGCCTTCCGCTGCGAGGTAGGAGAAGGTCATCCCAAGGTCGCCTTCTTGGCCGAATACGATGCGCTGCCCGGCTACGGCCCCAATAAGGATCAGAACGCCCATGCCTGCGGCCATCACTTTATCGCTGCCAGCTGCTGTGCCGCTGCCGATGTATTGGCCAAGCTGCAGGCAGAATGCGGCTTTACCGGCACCGTCTGCGTGATCGGCGCTCCCGCAGAGGAATCCACCGGCGGAAAGATCGACGTGGTCAATGCCGGCGGCTACGATGACATCGATGCGGCTTTCCAGGTGCACCTTTCCACCGGAACCAGCGAGATCAACACCACCACCCTGGCCATGCATTCCGTTCAGTTCGATTTTGAAGGTCTTTCCTCTCACGCTGCCGGCGCTCCCTGGAAGGGCATCAACGCGCTGGATGCTTCGTATCTGACCTTTACCGGCATCAATGCTCTGCGCCAGCACATCAAGCCCGATGCCAGGATCCACGGCATCATCTCCGACGGCGGTCTTGCTCCCAATGTGGTTCCCGCCCATGCCCAGGCCAAGTTCTATGTGCGCGCAAAGGAAAAGGAATATGCCGATGAGCTGCGCGACAAGGTGATCAACTGCGCAAAGGGCGCTGAGCTGATGACCGGCGCAAAGATGACCTGGAGCTATTTCGAAAACTCCTACGATGCCTGCAGAAACAACCAGGATATGGTCGACGCGCTGGCAAGAAACCTGGATGCCATCGGCTTTACCGATTACAACCGGGCTCTGAAGGAGCCCTCCGGCTGCTCCGATCTGGGCAATGTGGCCAATGTAGCCGCCATGTGCTACATGTCGCTGGGCGTTGGCAACACCGACGGCGCCAGCTGCCACGAAGAAAAGTACCTGCAGTATCTGGACTGCCCCATGACCTACGAAAAGCTGCAGATCGCCTGCAAGGCCATGGCATACACCGCACTGGATGTGCTGCTCGACACCGAGCTGCAAGGCAAGATCGGCATCAAGAACAATTAAGAAATAACAAGGCTCTCTTAACAGAAAGAAAAAGCAACGCCCTGTGAACGCAAGTTCGCAGGGCGTTTTACATGGAGACGGGGAAAGGGGCTTTGGGGCGGGCAGGGGGCAGGGCGGGGCCCGGGGCAAACGGATCGGCAATCACCGAAGCATGCTTTTAGAGATCTTCAGAATACCCTTTTCTGCACAATAGGCTTCTTTTGATCGAATGTGCAGAATTCCAGGCATATTTCGGCTGTAACAGAGGTTCTGCTCATTGTGGTTTTCTGCACAACACGAGTCCTCACACAGTTTGTGCAGAATTACAGCGCTGTTTCGGCTGTTGATCAGCAATTCCGATCCAATAAATTCTGCAACAGGCATGCCGCTATTTGCGTCTGCGCAGAATCTCATCAGGTCAAAGTTTTAAAAATGGACTCAAATCGAAGGGAACTTCTGCACAACAGGTTACAAAGCATGATCTGTGCAGAATCGGTCCCTGGGGATCCGAAAAAACGGGCTTGAATTGATAAGCACTTCTGCACAGGAAGTAGTTTTATCAACTATGTGCAGAATCTGTGCATTGCGCCCTCAGCTCCTGTTGCCACACACCCCCAGGCCTTACCTCAAGCCCTCCCGCCTCCTGCCCGGCATAAAAATACCCGAGGCGCAGTGCCTCGGGTATTACTTATCCTTAATATTGATGAAAGCGAAAACTACTTGCGGGCCTTTTCTGCCTTCTTAGCAGCCTCTCTTCTTGCCTTGTTTTTCTTTACGACGGACTTGGGGCAGGCATGACCGTGAGCGACCAGCGAGCCGGGTCCCTTTACCCGGAAGTTGTTGGCATGACGGGCAGCCTCGTATTCTTCTTCCAGCTGCTTGCGGTAAGCCTCGACCTCTGCGGCCATCTCGGCCTCCTTCTGCTTCTTGGCAGCCTCATACTTTTCGGAGCGCTTAGCCTCTTTTTCCTTTTCCTTTTCGACGATGGCGTTGGCCTCTTCCAAAGAGATGCCCTTTTCCTTGGCCAGCTTATAGGGATTCATCTGCTTGGGACCGTCTGCGCTCTGGCCCTGGGCCTCCTGCTGCTTTTTGGTCGCCTGGCTGGTGGCATAGAACATAACGCCCATCATACCGACCATCATGACAGTGCTGATCAGGGAGTCGGTCTTGACATTGCGGGTGTTGAAATACGAAGTGACAGCGGCATCCAGGGTATTTCCGGACTTGGAAACGACACCCGGCGCGATCTGAACGGTATACTGGGTGTTGGAGACCAGCTCGCCCTCGACGATGAGCCACAGCTCGTTGGGATACTTTTCTTCGGAATAGACCACCTGGAAGGGGATCTCGGTTCCCTCGGCATCGGTGATCTTGAATTTAGACGGATTTTCCGTAACGGAAGCATCGCTGATCATCGGTTCGGAGAATCTGATCTTTACGGCCATATTGGAGATCTGCATGCCCTTCGTTCCGTCGGCAGGGGTGATCTCGGTAACCTCCAGACCTGCGGCAAAGATCATCTGACTTGCCAGCAGTACAAGGAGCATCACCATGCTCAGGATTCTTGCGGTTTTCTTCATTGTGTGGATTCCTCCGTTAGTTTTTTTTCTTGTTTCTTTTTTTCGCGCAGCCTTCGGAAAAATTCCTTCAGGATCTGTTCACATTCCGGCTGCAGAACTCCGGTAACGATCTCTGCCTGATGATTCAGGCGTGGGTCATTGGGAATCGTTCTCAGTGAACCGCAGGCCCCGGCTTTCGGGTCCATGGTTCCGATATACAGATGTTCGATGCGGGCAAGCACGATGGCACCGGCACACATAGCGCAGGGCTCGGTGGTGACATACATGTCGCAGCCCGGCAGCCGCCAGCCGCCCAGAGTCTTTGCCGCATCGCGGATCGCCTTGATCTCGGCATGGCAGGTAGGGTCCTTATCCGCTTCGGTGGAATTATAGCCCCGTCCGACCACTTGGCCGTCTTTGACGATCACAGCCCCGATGGGGATCTCTCCGGCATCGAAGGCCAGCTGCGCCTGGGCAAGTGCCAGCCGCATAAAAGCTTCGTGATCTTTCATCTTTTTTATCCTGTGCGAAAATGCAACATTTATCTTATCACAAAGCCTACGCCCTTGCAAATATAAGATTAATAGGCTATAATATTTTCAATTTTATGCCCTCATAGTTAAACGGATATAACGGAGGTTTCCTAAACCTTTGTTCGTGGTTCGATTCCGCGTGGGGGTGCCATTAAAAAAGCCAAGGCTTGAAAGAGCCTTGGCTTTTTGTTTTACGGTGGGAGAGAGGGGCGGATCATCAGCGATCTTACAGCCTCCCGTATCCGCTGTCCTTAAGGATCTTTTCGCTGATAGCACCGGCAGCAACAAAGCCCTGCTCGATAAGTGCCTGTGAAGCGCTCCGAAGAGTAGCTTCAAACCTGTCTGCCATAGCATCGAAGCGAGCCATCGCAATGCGCCGGCCAAGACCGATATCGGCAGATGCTTCGGAAAAATGTGACCTTGTGATCCGGTCGATGCTTCGTTCCCCGCCGATGCCGATGGCCATATCCCGGCTGCTGCCCTTATAGATCGCAGTGCTTACGATATCATAAGCGGGCGCAAGTCTGATCTGTTTTAAGTCTTCCGTATACAGCAGCGAGATATTTTTAATATGATTGTCTGTATTTCCGATCAGAAAGTCAAAGATGAGAATGTCCCACAGCCGCAACTGATCCTCGATCGGATTTGCCGAGTTGTTTCTTACGGTATCAAAAATGGCTTTTAAATAGTTTTTGGTACCTGTTTCATATTTGTCCTTCGCCGCGATGCCCATGGCCTGCGCAAAGTCCTCCTGATGCAGCCGCAGCGGACAGGGGTACCGGTCGAGCAGCTTTGACCGGTCGCTGATGCGGCGGTCGTATCTTTTTGTCGCAAACAGTACCTGCCGGTCCTGCGCAGCACCCGTATTGATGATGAAGCTTTCCGGAACCTCTATGTCCAACGCAGCGGCCGTTAAAAGAGACAACTGCTCGTTGGTGACGATCTCCGAAAGACGCACATGGCTCTGCTTCACGATATGGGTGCTGGGAGCGTTTCCCTTCGGCAGAAGCCACCTGTCATTTATCTGATCATAATACAGGCCCACTTTACCCGACGCGCCGGTAAGAGAAAGATGGGCATCGGCAAGGAGTTCCGTTGATTTCAATATTCCCTCGCTTGCGAGTTTCTTCACCTCGGCCAAAGAAAGAACCTCATAGGAACCTTCCGCTTCTTCGTTTTCATAGACACGGATCGCACCCAGGCACTCCGACCCGAGTGCCTGAAGGATCGTAAGGTAGTCATCTTCCGGGGCATGGATCCAGCTTGAGACCGTTTTCCGTGCAAAGCCTTCAGGCAACAGTCCCTCAAAAAAGTTCTTCGTTGCCGTCGCCCCATACGCTTCGTCCCTTACGGGAAGGCTAACGGAAATTGCAGGAAGTCCGGTGGAAAGATAGCTGTCCAGATAGCGGAACCGGGCATCGGAGGGATCCGTTCCCTCGATGGTTCCGACAGGCACCTGCACCCCGTTTATTTCGATCGATATCATCAATTTGCGCATGGCCCGCTACTCTCCCCTCGCGTTCATATCGAGGTCCAGGCCCAGCAGGTTTGCCAGAAAGAGGGCCTTGCCGATCTCGGCGGTCTCTTTTCCGTTTTCCAGGTTAGAAAGAAAGCTGGCGCTGAAGCCTGTGTATTCCGCAAGATACTGCTGGGTATAGCCCAGCTGTTTTCTTCTGGCCTTCAGCATACGGCCGAAGTCTGCGGCGTTGTTGATCTTCATGGATCGGACCTCCTTTTTCTGTTCCGGGCAAGGGCGACGCCTCTGCCGAGCACCTCGATGCATTGCAGCAAAGCGCTCTATATTCTTAGCCGTTCGACCATAGTTCACACATGGCGTGCTATGTATAGCTGTACTGCTATATTTCATCCATTCCGAAAGAATTTAGGCGGACGGCTATAAAATTTCGGTTTCAGTATAATATAGCCGTTCGGCTATGTCAACAAAATTGGGAGGGCCCTTCACCGGCCTCGTCTGCGCGCGCTCCCTTGCAGCAAAGCGCTCTACTATTTAGCCGTACGACTATATTCCACCCATGCCGAGAAATAAATAGCCGTTCGGCTATATTTCTCCCACTCCTGCAAAATTTAGGCGAGCGACCATATCTGTCTGCTTCCAATATAATATAGCCGTTCGGCTATGTCAGCGAAAGGCGTCTTCCCCTTTGAATTTCAAGCCTTCAATGGTAAAATTATAATGTTATGCCATCGATCTTTTCCCGAAAGAGAGGTTCCCTGTGAAGCTTGAGACCGAGCGCCTGGTTTTGCGGCGCTTTGAAAAAAAAGATAAAGACGACCTGTTTGCCTATCTTTCCGACGAAGAGGTGATGCGGTTTGAGCCGTCCCTTCCCCTCGCAAAAGAAGGGCTTGCCGACGAGCTGCGCCGCCGCATCGCATCGCCGGTCTATATCGCCATCGAAGAAAAAGCCTCCGGCCGGGTGATCGGAAATCTCTATCTGGGCGACCGCGACTGCGCCTCCAAAGAGCTGGGCTACCTGCTCAACCGGAATTACTGGAAACAGGGCTATGCCTGCGAAGCCTGCCGCGCCATCATCGAATATTGCTTTGCCCGGGGCACCCACCGCATCTATGCCGAATGCGATCCAAAAAACATCGCCTCGATCCGTCTTTTGCAGCGCCTCGGCTTTCGCCGGGAGGCCCATTTTCGCAAGAACATATACTTTCGCTTCGACGGCAGCGGAAAGCCCCTGTGGAAGGATACGGCGGTCTACGCCCTGCTGCAGGAAGACCCATTCTCCGTCCATAAATCGTAGCATCCTGCCGTTGTTTTATGGTATACTGTAATGTCAAAGGAGACGTTTTTCATATGACCGAAAACAATCCCAAAAAGATCCTGATCATCGAAGACGAAACGTCGATCTCCGATATCATTAAATTCAATCTGAAAAAGGAAGGCTATGCCGTCGAAACGGCCTACGACGGAAAAGACGGGCTGGACAAGGCACTTTCCGGCAATTGCGACCTGATCCTGCTGGACGTTATGCTGCCCATCATGGACGGCTTTGAGATCTGCCGGCGGGTGCGCGAGCACAGCTCGGTTCCCATCCTGATGCTCACCGCCAAAGAAGAAGAGGTCGACAAGGTGCTGGGGCTGGAGCTGGGCGCCGATGACTATATCACCAAGCCCTTCGGCATGCGCGAGCTGATCGCCCGCATCAAGGCCAATATCCGCCGCACCGCCCAGATGACGGAGCCTCCGCAGGCCTCGTCCGACACCAGAGATTTCGGCAGCCTGCAGATCGATCTGACCCGGTTCGAGGTGCGCAAAAATGGCCAGCGCCTCGATCTGACCCTGCGCGAATTCGAGCTGCTGCGCTATCTGGCAGAGCACGAGGAGCGGGTCTTTTCCAGAGAACAGCTGCTGGAGGAGGTCTGGGGCTACGAATATTACGGCGACATCCGCACCGTCGACGTTACGGTGCGCCGCTTAAGAGAAAAGCTGGAAGACGATCCTGCCCAGCCTGCCTACATCCTTACCAGAAGGGGCATCGGTTATTATTTCAGGAGGCCTCAGTAGTTGAAGACTCATGTGCGCAGCACCGTCCGCTGGAGGATCGTTCTCATATACTTTATGCTGGTCTTTATCGCCATGTCGATCGCGTCTGTCTTTCTGACCGACCGGATCGAAAACTACCAGATCAGCGTTCTGCGAGACAACATTTCCAATACGGTAAGCGGCAGCAACCTGCTGACCTATCTTTCCAGCTTTGAGACCCTCGAAGAGCACGGCAGCGAGATCCAAAAAGCGCTGGACGACAGCTGGACCTCCGGCTTTACCCAGGAGATCTCGGTGGTCAGTCCCAGCCTTGGCATCGTGGCCTCGACCAATACCAGCCTCGCCGGCCGAAGCGCCGCCCAGCTGTTTGATTCCGATGCCATCGTCTCCTGCCTTCTGTCGGGCAAGACCACCGAATCCGACAGCCGCACCGGCGATATTCCCGTCAAGAACCTGTGCTTTGCCGTAAGCCGGGAGGGCAGCGTCAGCGGCGTCGTTTTCGTGCGCGCCGATCTTTCCAGCATCCGTTCCTTTATGGACAGCACCAAGCTGCTGCTGGTGGAAGCCATCGCCATCGCGCTGGTCGTTACGGTGCTGCTGGGCACCACCCTTGCGCGAAGCATCACCGTGCCCATTCAGGATGTTACCGAAAAGGTGCAGCTGATGTCGCAGGGCAATTACGATATTCAGGTTCCGGTCAAAAGCGACGACGAGATCGGCCAGCTGGCCGAGATGTTCAACCTGCTTTCCGACAGGCTGGGCCTTACCATTACCGAGATCAACAACGAAAAAAACAAGCTGGGAACCATTCTGCAGCACATGGGCGACGGCCTGATCGCCATGGATCTTTGCGGAGAGGTCATTCACGCCAACCCGGCAGCCCGCCGCATTCTGGGCATCCAGGACGAGTCGCAGGTTCCCCGGTTCAATTACCGCGATCTGGAAGAGGCCCTCGACGAGAAGCTTTCGCTGGACCATCTGAGCCGGCTCACCGAAGACGGTCAGATCACCTGGCGAAGAGGCAGCGAGACCTATGTGGTGCGTCACGACCGCTTTAAAGACGAAGACGGAAGCGACATGGGCATCATCCTGCTGCTGCAGGACATCACCGAGCGCCAGAAGCTGGAAGACATGCAGACCGAATTCGTCGCCAATGTTTCCCATGAGCTGAAGACTCCGCTCACCAACATTAAAAGCTACACCGAGACCCTGCTGGACGGGGCTCTCGACGACAGAGAAACGGCAGACCGTTTTCTTGAGATCATCGATAAAGAAGCAGACCGCATGAACCGGCTTGTCAAGGATCTGCTGCAGCTTTCCCGCCTGGATCATCAGCAGGAGCCTATTTTTCTGCGGGAGGGCAATATCGTTCTGCTGCTCAATTCCGTTCTCATGAAGATCGCCATGACAGCAAAGCAGAAGCAGATCTCTCTCTGCCCCCTTTACGACGAGCATGCCGACGTCAGGGTCAGTCTGGACAAAGACCGCATGGAGCAGGTGCTGATGAACATCCTCTCCAATGCGATCAAATATACCGATACCGGCGGCTGCATCTATGTGGATGTAAAAGAAGAAAAGGGCACGGTGCGCGTCAGCGTGCGCGATACCGGCATCGGCATTCCCAAAGAGTCCCTGCCCCGCATTTTTGAGCGTTTTTACCGGGTCGACAAGGCCCGCTCCCGCGCCATGGGCGGAACCGGTCTGGGGCTTGCCATCACCAAAGAGATCATCGACAGCCATAACGGCTCTCTGGAAGCAGAAAGCACCGAGGGCGAAGGCACCACCATCACCATCGTGCTGCCGGCCGTTATCAGAAGAGGAGTAAGAGACGTTGAGTAAATATACCGACGACGATATGTTTCGCGACAGAACCAGCGAAGAGCAGATCCGGCGAAGAGAAGCCCGCGCCCAAAAGAAGGCCAGCGGAAACGCAAAGCGGCAGAAGCGGGCAAGGGCCAGAAGAAACCACGCGCTGGGCCTGCTTCGCATGGCCATTTTCGGCATTTTGTGCCTGGCCTTTCTTTTTACCGCCTCCAATATCAAGACCATCCTCGATCTGAAGGACGAATCCCGACGCACCGAGGCCGCTCTCAGCGACAAGCTGCGCGAAAAGCAGAAGCTGGAGCAGGAGCTGGAGGTGGTCAACAGCGACGAATACGTAGAGCAGCAGGCAAGAGCCGAGCTGCGCATGATCTATAACGGCGAGACCCTTTATGTGACCAAGGATGCCGAAGAGCCCGACGAAGGCTCGGGCGCCAAGTCGACGGCGCCATCCATCCCAGAGGAAACACCTGCCGCCGAAAAAAGCGACGATGCCGCGCCCAAGGATGCGGCAGAGGCGTCGATGCAAAAGGGGAAGCCCTGATGGATAGTCTGCCTCAGATCCGTGAGGTGATCGTCGTGGAAGGGCGGGATGATCAGGCAGCTTTGGCAAGAGCGGTGCAGGCCTATTCCATCGCCACCCACGGCTTCGGCATCACCGAAGAGACCCTGCAGCTGATCGCAAAGGCGTATGAGCAGCAGGGCATCATCCTGTTTACCGATCCCGACTTTTCGGGCCAGAGGATCCGCGAACGGCTGACCCGTCTCTTTCCCGAGGCGAAGCAGGCCTGGCTCACCAGGTCTGAGGCCGAAAAAGACGGCGATATCGGCATCGAAAACGCGTCGCCCGAGGCCATTCGGCAGGCCCTTGCCAAAGCGGTCCGAAACGAGGCGCAAAAGGATCAGCCGCCCAAGGAGCCGCCCATCACCGGCCAGGAGCTGTTCGCCCTGGGGCTTTCGGGCAGGGCCGATTCCATGGAGCGCCGCCAGCAGGCAGGAAGGCTGCTGGGCATCGGCGGCGGCAACACAAACCGCTTCCTGAAAAAGCTCAACAGCTTTCAGATCACCAGAAAGGAGCTTGCCGACGCATGCCGGGCTACAGAGGAAACGACGAAATAAGAAGACTGGAAAAAAGGTTCAAATTCAAATTCGATAAGTCTTTAGGGCAGAATTTTCTCAACGACGGGCAGGTGCTGGCCGACATCACCGAAGGCTGCCAGGCCGGGCCGGATGACCTGATCCTGGAGATCGGGCCGGGCATGGGCTTTCTTACCATGGCGCTGGCCGAGAAGGCAGGAAAGGTGCTGGCCATCGAGATCGACGACCGGCTGATCCCCATTCTGCAGCAGAATCTGGCCTTTTATAACAACATCGAGATCATCCATCAGGATGTTCTCAAGGCCGATCTGAAGGCCCTTATCCAAGAGCACCGGCAGCTGCCGGACGGAAGGCGCCTTTCTAACGTCAAGGTGGTGGGAAATCTTCCCTATTACATTACCACTCCCATTCTGATGGGGCTTCTGGAAGCCCGCATCGAAGCAGAATCCATCACCGTGATGATCCAAAAAGAGGTCGCAGACAAGATCCTGGCGGCTCCGGGCGACAAGGCCTACTGCGTGCTCACCCTGATGCTGGCCTATTACGGAAACGCGGCCCTGGTAAGAGACGTTCCCTCCGAGCTGTTTGTTCCAAGGCCCAAGGTCGATTCTGCCGTGGTGACCTTAACGCTGCTGCCCGGGCACGGGGTGCAGACCGAAGACGAAGCTCTGCTGTTTCGCGTGATCAAGGCAGGCTTCAGCCAGCGGCGCAAGACGCTTTCCAACGCGCTGGAGGGGGGAGGCTTTGCAAAGGACAGGGTGCAGCAGGCCCTGCAGGAGGCCGGCATCGATCCCAAACGGCGGGCCGAGACCTTAAGCCTTGCGGAATTCGCCCGCATCGCAGATCAACTGAGTAAGCTTTAGATTTCTAAGGAGGAAATCAATCATGATCGATATCAAGTTTTTAAGAGCCAATCCCGATGCGGTCAAAGAAAACATCCGCAAAAAGTTTCAGGATGAAAAGCTGGTGCTGGTGGATGAGGTCATCGCGCTGGATCAGCAGGTAAGAGCCGCAAAGACCAGAGGCGACGAGCTGCGCAACAGCCGCAACAGCTTAAGCAAGCAGATCGGCGGCCTGATGAAGCAGGGCAAGAAAGACGAGGCCGAAGAGATCAAAAAGCAGGTCAACGCCATGGCCGATGAGCTGGAGGCTCTGGAAAAGCAGGAAGCCCAGCTGGCCGAAGAGATCAAGACCCGCATGATGGTCATTCCCAACATCATCGACCCGCAGGTTCCCATCGGAAAAGATGACAGCGAAAACGTCGAGGTGCAGAAATACGGCGAGCCTGCCGTTCCCGCATACGAGGTTCCTTATCACGTCGACATCATGGAGGCCTTAAACGGCATCGATCTGGACGCCGCAAGACGCACCTCCGGCAACGGCTTCTACTATCTGAAGGGAGACATTGCCCGCCTGCACAGCGGCATCCTCTCCTATGCAAGAGATTTCATGATCGACAAGGGCTTTACCTATTACATTCCGCCCTTCATGATCCACGGCGATGTGGTCAAGGGCGTCATGAGCTTTGCCGAAATGGAAAACATGATGTATAAGATCGAGGGCGAGGATCTCTATCTGATCGGCACCTCCGAGCATTCCATGATCGGCAAGTTCATCGACCAGATGCTCAACAAAGACGAGCTGCCCCAGACCATGACCAGCTATTCGCCGTGCTTCCGCAAGGAGGTGGGCGCCCACGGCATCGAAGAAAGAGGCGTCTACCGCATCCATCAGTTCGAAAAGCAGGAGATGGTGGTCATCTGCGAGCCTGAGGATTCGAAGGAGTGGTTCGACAAGCTGTGGAGCTATACCGTCGAGCTGTTCCGCACCATGGATATTCCCGTTCGCACGCTGGAATGCTGCTCCGGCGACCTGGCAGATCTGAAGGTGCGCTCCATCGATGTAGAGGCCTGGTCTCCCAGACAGAAGAAGTACTTCGAGGTGGGCAGCTGCTCCAACCTGGGCGACGCGCAGGCACGCCGTCTGGGCATTCGCGTGCGCGACAAGGAAAAGGGAAATTACTTCCCCCACACCCTGAACAACACCGTCGTTGCGCCTCCCAGAATGCTGATCGCCTTCCTGGAAAACAACCTGCAAGAAGACGGCTCCATCGCCATTCCCGCAGCTCTGCGTCCTTACATCGGCGGCAAGGAAACTCTGGTTCCCGCCGGAAAATAAGCTCGCGGATAGCGGCACAATTACATACCGACATAACGAAGAAGGCCGCTGCCCGAAAGGGCGGCGGCCTGTTTTTCGCGCTGCGGCGCTGCAAAAAAGCATAAAAAAGAACCTCGCTGCAACAGCGAGGCCCTTTTTTGTTGGTGCATCATCAGGGACTCGAACCCTGGGCACCCTGATTAAGAGTCAGGTGCTCTACCAACTGAGCTAATG
>JABUTE010000039.1 GCA_021443825.1 Bacillota bacterium | reverse complement strand
TGCCGTGCTTCCATTCAACGGTATCGGGATCCTTATCCTCCAGGGTGGGGTAGGCAGCACCCAGGTAAACGTTCTCGTCGGAGAAGGTGACCTCGGGCTTAAAGACGTTGACCTCGCCGGTTTCGACGGTAGTCCTGGTGACGGCTTCTGCGCCGGGCAGGGTGTTGTCGTAGGCGTACTTGGAAGCAACGCTTACGGTGACGGTGTAGTCGCCGTCGTCGGTATAATCGGAGGATACCGGGCTTGCAGCGAAGGTCTCGCCGCTGTGCTCATCCTTGGCGCCGTTCAGCTCGCGGTAGATCACATTGCCGTCTTTATCCTTATATTCGACGGTGATGTCGACGTATTCGGTCTGCCAGGGCTCCAGGCCGTAGATCTTTTCGGTATCGGCATCGTAGGGCTTGGTCAGATCCAGCTCTACATCGCCGACCTTTACGGTGGTGCCTTCTGCCATTTCGTCCTTGGTGATGTCTCCGAAGAGGAAGACGTTCATTTCATCGGGGGTTACGGTAACCTCTTCGATGGGAATGTTGGCCTGAGGTCTGGGGAAGGTCATCAGGGGGTTTTCTGCCTGCTCGTCGGTCGAATTCAGGTAGACCATTGCTTCGGAATTGGTATAGGCAGAGTTGCCGCCTAAGAAGCCCTCGCGCATTTCGACGTCGAAGCTGATCTGCAGCTTGTAGCCGTGAGCCGTTCTGGTTCCGTTGTTGTTATAGACACCTGCCCAGTTTTCGGCAAAGTCGTAGCCGGTGATGCGCAGGCTGCCGTTGGCTTCGGCACCGCTGGGAGACTGGGTATCGGTTCCGATGGTGACGGAAACGCCGGTGGCGGTGGTCGCATTGGCGTAATCCCAGTCGGACGCGTTATAGGTGGCGCTGCTTAAGCTCTGCGGCTTGTAGGGCACCTGCTTTACGGTGATGCTGCTTGCATTGGCACCGGCGGGCAGGGTGAACTGAGGCGCGATGTAGTCCTTAACGATGGTATCGGTGGATGCGGTGGTAGAAGAACCGCCGCTGGATACCTGGCTGGAGATCATCTGGAAGATGTTATTCAGAGCAGCCGTGTCGCTGGCTACCAGATAGTAGCTTTCCAGATTGCCGTCTTCGTCATAGGTATTGGGAATGCGGGTTCCTCTGTTATTCCAGCCGGTAGCGTTGGGGTAGTTGGAGGATACAGCATTGAGATACCAGTTGGCCTTCAGATTCTCGTTATTTCCGCTGGTGCTTTCATTGGTGATGGATGCATCGTTGAATACACCGATGGTATAGACGGTGACGCCCAGATCCTTGATATCCTTTGCAACAGCAATGGAATCACCGGCAACGGTCGTATCCAGGGTGCTGGCACTGTTGCCGGGAACACCGTCGGTAAAGAGGACGACGACCTGATTTCTGGTCTCACCCTCGGGAACCTTATTCTGCTTTAATATTTCGAGAGCCATATCCAGACCTGCGTTGGAATAGGTTCCCATTGTGCTGCCTGCCAGAAGATTGATACCGGCCTGCACATTGCTCTGGCCTGCGGTGGTATTCATATCCACCAGGGCATTTTTATAATCGTCGGTGGATGCGCCGGAGTCTGAATTATTGTACTTCTTCAGCTTTCCGGCACCGGGTCCGGTCAATACTTCCGTATCGTTACGCTGATTGCTGGCGCGAAAATCCGCAAAGCCGACCATGGCGACCCGGTGGTTGACATCGTCTGCCGTTCCGGCAGTGCCGTCTTCGCCCATGGCACGAGTTGCAACATCGTTCTTAAATGCTGTTACCGCATCCTTTAAGGCTGCAAGTCTTGTCTGGGTGCCGGCCTGGCCCTTGTAATAAAGGGTTGCGGCAGTAAAGTTGGTGTCATCGCCGGTAGCGGTACCGATCACGGTTTTCACACCCGAAATGGTATAGCTGTAGGTGTAGGTGGTGGTGGTGGTCTGCGATCTGGTATAGAGCCGGGCATCGGCAGTTACACTGCTGAAATTGGGTCGTTCATTACGGCCGGAGCTGGTAAGAATGGTGGAACCATTCACTTGATAGGTATATGTGGTGCTAAACATACCGTATTGAACGCTTACCGTAACCTGCTTATAAGAACCATCCGAATACTTCGCATAAAACGGTCCGTTCTGATTATCTGCATATTCGGAGTTCTTCGGATTCTGATTTCCGGTTGCTCTTGTGTAAGTATAGTTGGTCGTAGTCGTTTTCTCGACCGATACCTTTACATACTCCGTGTCGGACAGCTTGTAATAAAGATCGTCGCTGCCTCCGTTGGTGCGCTTGTTATACAGATTGGAGTTTTTGCGGTTATTCTGTGTATAAGGATCAAACCCGCCGGCGCTCTTATTGATGTTGCTGTTACCCATGGAATAGGACTGGTCCAGCACCAGAATGATGTCGGTGGGCACCTGCTCGGTGGTGGTGGTGGTGATCTTAGAGCCGGTAGCAAAGGTGTCGAGAGTGATGGTGAAGGTGTTATCCGCCTCGTTATAGGTGGCGGTCTTGTTCACCTGCATGCCGGTGTTGGCCCGTTCTTCGGCGTAGGCCGTGGTGACCGGGGCTGCTGCGGAAAGCACCAGCGAGGCGCTGAGCAGCAGGGATGTTAGCTTTCTTTTCATTTGATCGACCTCTCTGCTTTACTCGCCTTTAACGGGGGGAAGGAAGGGGGCTGCTACAGCAGTTTCGCTTACGGTATCTGTTACGACGACGATCTCGCTTTCGATGATCTCATCTTCGCAGTAGGTACCTTCCGGAAGTTCGGGTTCTTCAGAACCGCTGTTGGTGAAGGTTGCCATGAACTCATTGATCTCATCGATCTCTGCTGTTGACAGTTCCATAACGGCTTCGTATTCTGCCGTTTCCAATACATCCAGCAGCTCTTCAAAGCTTTCGCACTTCATGGCTCTTACATACAGAGCGCAGTGCTTAACAGCGTTGCCCTTGCTGATGGTGGCCAGGAATACGGGGCAGTCTACATCGTGGGCTTCGCCTTCGGCGGCGCCGCAGGTGCAGTCGTTGGCAGGGGCTGCGGGAGCCTCTTCTGCTTCGCCGTTTCCGCCGACCTGTTCATTGCCGTCTTCTGCCGGTGCCGTGGGCTGCTCTTCGGCAGGTGCTTCGGTCTCTTCGCCCTCGGCGGGTGCTTCGGGCTGCTCGACGGTCTCTTCGCCGGGAACTTCTTCAGCCGGCCCTTCGGGAACCTCGGTGCCCTCTTCGGCCGGTTCAACCGTCTCTTCAGGCTGTTCAACAGTCTCTTCGGTGATCTCTTCGATCACTTCTTCGGCAGGAGCTTCTTCCTGTGCGTCTTCTGCAAATACCAGGCCTACGGTAAGCAGGCTGAGGAGCATTGCAAGAGAAACAAATAATGCAAGTGACTTTCTTTTCATTTACAGTACCTCCTTACTCGGCGGGTTTCATCGGCGCGGGCCAGCCGGCGGCATCCTTAGCAGAGGTGCCGTTGTTTCTGACCTGTACGGCTGCGGCGTGAATGGTTACATTGGCAACGGCATTCTGGTAAGCGTTGCCCATGCTGGCAGCAAAGGTGACCTCCTGGAAAACGGGAGTGGTGGTCTCGCCCGGTGCGAGAGGCGTTTTATAATAGTAGAAACCGTCGCCGCCGTCTTCCCAGTTTTCGTCGATGTCGATAACGATCAGGCTCATGTCGGGAGCTTCGCCCTTGAGCAGAGCCTCATAATCGGGATCCAGCTCCAGCTGCTTTTCGACCGCAACGCGCACATAGGCGTCGGAGTTGCCGCTGTTGGTGACCTCGGCCAGCTTTACCACCGTCTGGCCGGGCATAACGCCGGTGCCGTGGTCGTCGTTATCCCAGGAGGTGGTGCGCTCCAGGTCGGCCCACTCGTTGATGGTGATGTCGATGGTGCCGGTGGTGATAACGTTGTAGGCGGTCTCTTCGGCATTGAAGAATGCGATGGAGCCGGCTGCGGTAATCGCCAGGCAGGCAACCAGCAGTGCTGCGATAAATGTTTTGCGTTTCATAAACAGTACCTCTTTTATTCTTACGCGCTGCGATGGGTTGTTTTACAGGTGTAATTAAATAATTTTACCATATGAGAGGCTCGGTTGCAACAGAAGGCAGACGGGCTTCTCATATGGCAGCACCCCGGCTTCGGGGTGCGGCCACATTGGGTTGTTAAAAGGGTCTTATAGCCTTTGAATGATCTTACATTCCGCAGGTGGTGAACCAGGCTGCGATCTCATCGACGGTCATGGTCTGAACAGCGGACCAGGAGGGCTTTGCACCCTGAGCCTGTACAGCTTCTGCTACGACATCGATGTCGAATTCGGTGGTGCCGTCGCCGTTCTCAAGAGCGGTGGGCATTACAACTGCAGAGAATGCGGGGGTAGCAGTAGTATCACCTACAGCCAGTACGTGCTTGTAGTAGATATAGTCGCCCTTGACTTCCCAATCAGCGTTGACGGCATCCAGAACGTAGTTGGCGTTGCGGATGTGGATCAGCATGTCGGGATCGTTCTTGTCCAGGCAGTCAAGTCCGGTAACCTGAATTCTTACGAAGCAGGGGTTCTTACCGACGTTTTCAACGGTGGGGTCCTTGGCCAGAGCTTCGCCGGCATATACTTCGGGAGCGTCAACGCTGCCGCTGCCTTCCCAATTGGGCTCGGTCAGGTCGATCTTTACGTTACCGACGGTAAAGGTGTTGGTTGCTTCGTCGGAATCGCTGAAGTAAGCCAGAGTTCCGCCGACGATGGCGATTGCCAGAAGTGCTACGCACATAGCCAGAGCTAAGATCTTCTTTTTCATTGTCATTTTCCTTTCGTTTGATAAAACGGTATTATTCAGCCCCCTCGAAGGGAGGGGGCAGGATAATTAAATTGAGGGGAGCTTTCCGCATTGCTTACTGCGCGCTGGCGTTGGCCCAGGCTTCGGCAACGGTAAACTTATCGGTGTTGTTCTTGTAGGCCTGGGTCGCATAAGCGGTGAGAACCAGCTCGGGCTCATTGCCGTCGGCAGCAGCCATGTCGTCTGCGGTCAGTGCGGAGTTTACGGTAACCTTGTCGTCTGCCAGAATCTCTTTGAGGTACTGGTTGTCGTCAGACTTTTCGATCACGTCCTTGTAAACGTAGACGCCGGTTTCGCCGGCAACTGCTTCCCAATCAGAGCCGATCTCGTAGGTCAGATAGGGCTTTGCGGCGGTGCCGTTGTTTTCTGCTTCGATCTTAACGAATACGAAGCAGGCTTCGCTTTCTGCTTTTACCATAACGGCGGGGTCCTTCTGAAGGTCGAAGCCGGGAACCATCTGGTAGCCATCTTCGGAGGTGACTCTGCTGCTCCAGTTGTTGTCATCAGCAGCCTTCTTGTCGAGGGTGTTGGTGCTGCCTGTCTTCAGGGGGGATTCCTTCAGCTCGATTCCGATGGAGGAGGGAGAGAAGGTATTGGTTACTTCGTTGGTAGAGGCGGTGAGCCAGGCCAGGGTTCCTGCGATGGAAGCGCCGACCAGCATAACGGCTGCCAGCACCAGAGCTGCGATCTTCTTGGTAGTCATTGTTTTATCTCCTGATCAATTATACTTATACTTGAAAATACTTGGTTTCGGGCAACAGGGGGCGGTGGTGATTAGAATGCGGCAGCGTAGATATCAGCTGCGGTATCGGTATCCAGATCCCAGCCGTCATACTGTACGGCGAAGGCCTTGATGGTGATGGTCTTGCCCTTGTAAGCTTCTAAATCGCTCTCGGTAACATCGGACTTGATGGTGAAGTTTTCAAATACGACCAGATCGGCTCCGGCTGCAACCTTTGCGGGCTTATTGCCGTCCATCTTGCACCAGATGTTGCTGTCGGTATCGATCTGAGCCCAGCCCTTTGCGGTCATCTGAGCGGCAACAGTGGTGGTGTCTTCGATATCAGCGATTGCGTCAACAACTTCTACGAATACGATGGCGGGTTCGGAGGTGCTGGCAATGTGAACGGTGGGGTCCTTTACATAGGTGTGACCGGGGATCAGCTTGTAGCTGTTTTCGAGAACACGCTTGGTTGCAGTGTCATCAACAACACCGTATTCGTCGACCTTTACTTCGTCAAGGCCGCCTGCCAGTTCATCGTCTTCTTCGTCGAACTCTACGTTACCGACGGTGAAGGTGTTGGTTACGGTATCGGTGGAGTCCTTCAGGTAAGCCAGGGTGCCGGCGACGGAGCCTGCAACGAGGAGTACTGCACACAGCAGCAGGGATACATACTTTCTTACGTTTTTCATTTTGTTTTCTCCATTTCTTAAAACTAAGTGATGATAGCTTTGGGAAGCCTTTCGGACTGCCCGGTGTTTACTTTGGGTCGTCACCCGATTCTTCGCATGCCTCGGAAGAGCTTTCCGAAAGCTTTTTCTCTTTATCCTTATCGTCCGATGCGAAGAGATCGGGGATAAACATCAGGAGCATCAGGAAGGCTCCTGCGGAGATCGCTACATACATCCCGGGGGGCTTTTGAATGTAGTTGGCTACATATCCCAGCTTGGGGATGGTGAAGACGGGGGTTCCGATCACGTTTTTGTAATGGACGAGGCTGCCGTCTTCGGCTTCGTTGGCATCGCCCTTGGTGCGGAACCGGACTACGGAGGGATCGTTTTCGTCGGGTACTACGCCGACCACCCGGTGGGTGGCGATGGTGTCTTCACTCAGCATGAAGGTGATCGGTGTTCCCTCGGTGATATCTTCCGTAGCTATCTTTTTCACATAGATCAGTGAGCCTGTGTGGTAGGTGGGCTCCATCGATCCGGAGAGCACGGTGTAGACCTGAAGGCCTGCCACCCTGACCCCCGCCAGGAGGATCGCCAGGATCACGACCAGTGTAACGAGCACTGTGGTTAGGGTATTCCATATTTTTTTCAGCATGTTTTTCTTTAATCACCAGCCTTTATAAAAAAATGACGTTTTTAAAATGCCCAAATGATCAAACAGTTGGATAGATTAAAAACGTCACTAGAAATTCGTATTGAATTGTTTTCGAATAAATTTTGGTTTTGCACCCGGCTTTGCGACCGGCAGCTTGCGGGGCTGCTCAAAACGGAATCGCAATTGCTGTTTGCACCCTCATAATAGCACTTCAAAAAGAAAATGCAAGAGGTTTTTTGAAAAAAATCGGATTATTTTTCAACTTTTTTGCTTTTGGTTACACATATGCAACAGACGTGAAAAATGCCGTTTTTTCAAGGGTTTCGGTCACTTTTCATGCACCGTTGAAATCTGTCACTATGCGTCAAATGATGTATATTTTGCGTGCGGCCCGTGTCACCGAAAAGGCATGCGTATAAATAATTATAAAAATCAAATGACGCATTTGCGATACAGGTTTTTAATACACGTTTACCCCCCCCCTTGACGCTTGAAATCAAAGGATTTGCACCGTTTTTCATTCCGTTTTTTGTACGGATTCGATTCTAAAGCGAGGAGTCCGACCCGTTTTTTGCATCTGGCCGTTTTGGTCACAAAATGCTTTGAAAATTGCAAAAACTTTCAGAGAAATCTGTGACTTTTGGTATTTTCAGGAAAATATAGGTTGATGATCGGCGCAAAAGAAGAAATACAGCTGCATTTTGAAAGACCGGTGCCTGCAAGCGCAGAAAACAGAGGGTGCAAAGTCAGCGTCAGGAAAGCCTGTATGCCCCTAAGAGCAGGGAATCCGAAAGAGGCCGGGCAGGCCGCGGGCTGAGAGGATCTGCGAGAGCTCGGGCGCGGGGAAGGGCACAGCGAGAGGAGCTGTGGGAGCTCGGGTGCAGGGGCGGAGAGGTGCGGAAACGCAGAACGACGGCAAGGCGCATCCTGCGCGGAACCGTAAGCATTCCCGGTATCCAAAAGCCGCCCTTCATGCTGCGCAGCACAAAGCCGCCCATAGGAACGGCTGCTTTGCATCTTATATGCGCAAAGCGCTCACCCTCAGCGCGCATTCCTCCTCGCAGCCGGTCGGAATCCATGCCTTACGACTCCTTGCGCAGCCCTTCAAAACAGTCCTGCATGCGCGGCAGCGCAAGGCAGCGACTCCTTTCAGACATAAAAAGACCCGAAGCCTTATGACTTCGGGTCTTTTATGGAGCTGCTATCCAGATTTGAACTGGAGACCTCATCCTTACCAAGGATGCGCTCTACCGACTGAGCTATAGCAGCAGGTCTCACAACAAGTGTTATTATACGGATGGGAGTGCGTTCTGTCAACAGCTATTTCAAATATTTTCCCAACTATTTTCGCTGGCAGAGAAGGCGCTTTTTCTGCGGCCTTGCAAGGGGCGAACGGGAACGGGAATGACCTGCTGCCTGACTGCGCAGAAGCTGCCGGGGAAAGGCGCCCCCGGCTGCAGACGGAGCTGGCGCGCCTGTGCTGCCGGCGAAATGCTTACGTACTTTCTTCTATATAATATGTTGCCGGGTTGTGGGCGTTTTCGCCGGGAGCTTTCCCAAACCGGCTGCCTTCCGGCGTAGGCCGAACGGCATCCGGCCCCGCACAGCCCGCCGCACAGCCTATTTGCACAGCACTATCACCCCTGCCCGAGATCCAACTGTGCACCGCAGCGCCGAATCGCTCCCCTTCCAATCTGCCCCCGTTTCTGCCCGAACGCCTCAAAGCCCTGCAACAATATTCCTCCTCTGCCCGGCGCGATGCCCTGCCGCCCCGCAGCATTCCCACAGCCCTTCCGCACAGGCTAAGCGGCCTCGCCCCGTAGAATTCCCGCCGCCTTTCGTGTATACTGACAGGGTATGTATTTCCCAAGAACCTGTCAGGATCTCCCCTGCAAGAGCCGCTGCCTCGCCCCGCCCGGGGAACGGCGCAGCCATCCCCTGCAGCTGCAGAGCCTGCACACAGACGGCGTATGACTTTCGAAGAATTTGATTACAGCAGGGCAGGAATCCTCCTGTACCGATGGTTTCTTAATAATGCAAGAAAGCTGCCCTGGCGCAGCGACCCCGCCCCCTATCACATCTGGATCAGCGAGATCATGCTGCAGCAGACACGGGTGGAGGCGGTAAAGCCATACTATGCCCGATTTCTTGCAGCTCTTCCCACCTCGGCGGCCCTGGCGGCCTGCCCGGAGGAGACCTACCTGAAGCTGTGGGAAGGCCTGGGCTATTACAGCCGGGTGCGCAATCTGCACAAGGCGGCGCAGCAGATCGATGCCCAATACGGGGGAGCCCTTCCGTCTGACTTTGACGAGCTGCTGAAGCTGCCCGGCATCGGGCGCTACACGGCGGGCGCCATCGCCTCCATCGCCTACGGAAAATATGAGCCTGCGGTGGATGGCAATGTGCTGCGCATTCTGGCCCGCCTGACGGGCGACGATGCAGACATTCAGCTGCAGCAGACAAAAGACCGGGCCGAACGGGTGCTGCGCGCCTACTACCGTACGCTGAAGGAGGCAGCGGAAGGACCCAGCGCGGAAAGCGCGATGCCGGCAAGCAGGCAGGAGGCGGAAGCCGCGAACCTCGAGCAGATGCCGGGCGACCAGGCTGCGAGCGCGCAGAGCAAAGAAACACAGGTCGTCGAAGCTGAGAGCTCGGCAGACACTGTGACTGAGAGCATCGAACCCGCGGGCAGGCTGGCGGCAGAAGCGGTATGCTCCATGAGAGCGGTCTCTGCAGGCATCGAGCTCGCGAGCGCGAACACGGCAGGCATCACGAACCTCGAACAGCCGATCGCTCAGGCTGCAACCAGCGCCGCCGATACTCCCGTCCTGTCTGCCGAAGCGCTGAAGCCGCCCCAACGCAGCAGCGCCGCTGTTTTGCAGCAGCAGGCAGAAGCCCTTTCCCGAGGCGAAGAGCCCGCCTTTCTTCATCCCGGCCTGCTCAACCAGGCTATGATGGATCTGGGAGCCACCGTCTGCGTGCCAAACGGCGAGCCCCTCTGCCATCGCTGCCCCTGGGAAGGCCTTTGCACCGCCCGCAGGGAGGGCCTTACAGGAATCCTTCCCGTGCGCTCGAAAAAGGCCGCCCGCAAGATCGAAGAACGAACGGTGCTGATCCTTTCCGACGGCAAGCGAGCCGCCATCCGAAAGCGCCCGGCAAGAGGCCTTCTGGCCGACCTGTGGGAGCTTCCCAATTACCTGCAGCTCCTGACCCGCGAGGAAGTGGTTTCGTATGTGCAGGCCATGGGCTTTTCCCCCATCCGCATCGCAGAGCTGCCCCCGGCAAAGCATATCTTCAGCCATGTGGAATGGCACATGACCGGCTGGCAGGTGCTCATCGAAGAAGAGGCCTTTGCCAGCGAAGAGCAGCTGGACCTTCGAAAAAAAGAAAAGCTGCAATTCTGCTCCCTCGCCGAGATCCAAAGCGACTACGCCATTCCATCTGCCTTCAGCGCCTATCTTCCCTACCTGCGGTGAGGGAGGAAGGAGGGTGAGTTCGCCGCCCCGGGCGCAAAAGGGTAGCGGACCTCCTCTGCGCGGCCGAGCGCGGGGCGTAAAGACGTGC
Source organism: Bacillota bacterium (assembly GCA_021443825.1). Classification (GTDB taxonomy): domain Bacteria; phylum Bacillota; class Clostridia; order Peptostreptococcales; family Anaerovoracaceae; genus RGIG2707. The sequence goes on along the minus strand of JABUTE010000039.1, from coordinate 2,080 downwards.
CCGCTACCAAGCGGAAAAGCGAGGAGGCGGTTCCCGCTGCGCCTGCGTGATCGGCAAGATGGCGTGTCCGCTTTCCAAGCGGCAAAGCAAGGATGCGATTCCCGCTGCGCCTGCGTGATCGGAAGGAAGGCAGACCCGCTTTTCAGACGCTAAAGCGAGGAGGCGGTTCCCGCTGCGCACATGCAATATCGGCAAGAAGGCTGTCCTGTATTCCAAGTGCCAAAGCGAAGCTGCTGTTTTGCTGCGCTTTCCGGACCGGCGGAGGGAAACAGACCGAAGCTTCCAGCCACCCCGTAAAAAGCGGGAAAGCGTTCCACAGCACCCCATATGCAGCAAAACGGCTTCCAATATGTGGAGGCCGTTTTTAATAACCCTTATCGCTTTCTGTACTCTTTCCGCCTGACAGATCAGCTCTCGAACAATTCCGTCCTCTATTTACGGATGTGCTGAATGATATGATCCATCGATCGCAAACGGCTTCCCCTGTGCGGAGGCCGTTTTTCTTGCGGCGCAGGGTTCGCTGCAGCTGCCCCGGGCCGGAACGCGTACTATGTGGAAGCCTTTTTCTTACGCTGCGGGGCGATATACAGATGCCGCAAGTTGGGGTGCGCTATGATCGACCTCTTTTTCCGCACGCGCGATGGGCTGACGGCTCCGCCAGTTCCGCTTGGCGCAAAGCCGCCGTGCCTGCAACAAATGCTATGTTATGCAATGACCGGCCGCACCTTGCCCTCACTCCAGGCCCACATGCATCCCCGTACCCAGCACCCACCAGCTTCGGAGCCTTCCAGAACGCCTCGTGCCGCACCCGCGCTTCACTGCATATCCGCACCCTCTGCACCCCTCGTGCCGCACCCGCGCTACCCCCACTCCTCAGGCCCGTATGCTAACTGACCCTGCAGCTGCCTCGGGGAGAGGCATGCGATGCAGCAGCCGGAGACCAGTTTCAACGGCTTTTCAGAAATCATGCTTCCATCGCTTGTACATTTCTGCGAGGTCACAGCCTTTTCTGTTGACAGAATTTACCATTTCCTGTAATATAATTTCCATAATATGGTAATTATGTAAAGAGAGAAAGCTGCGCATTAAAGCGCTGGTGACACTGCAAGGCTTTTTCCCGTAATACAGGCTCCAACCTCGAGGGTCTCCTTGCTCAAACGCATGTTAACCGAGCATTTTCAGGCCATTTCTGCAGCATTTTCAAGAGTTGGTGCCAAAATATCAAAAAATACCTGACTGCGAGCTCCGCGAACAGGCAAAAGTGGAGCCTGACGAAGCCGTATGCGCAAACATTTGGCACCAGAGGCCTAATGACAAGGAAGATATCCGATAGAACCCCTTGCTGACGGGCAGAATGGAGCCCCGGACCTTTCAAAACCCGTATCCGTGTCACCACCACGATAGAAGGAGGTAAAAACCCGTGATCATCACACCGGAAATCACAAGAATGGAGTCAATTTTAAAAGAAATGCAGAAATCCGACACTATGGAGCTGCAGGCTCTGCCGGAGGACCTTCTGCATTGGCATATCAAGCGCGGTGCCAGGCACGCTTATGCAGTCTCGTTCAGAAACGGCAAACGAACGCGCATCGATATCACCAGAAAACCGCAGGAGATCATAAAGCTACTCAGGGCAGATTATCTGCGAGCGGAACTTTCGCACGTCGAGGCGGCTCTCGATACATTGCATTCCAACAAACAGGCATTTTCCGACTGGGATCGGAGCATGTTCTTTGCCCAGAAGATCAAAGAATACGACGGGCTGGATCCGAAGCTGATCGAGCAGGCGCTTACGCACCGATCCGAGGCCGTTGACGACTGGTCGCAGGCGCCTTATAAAAGGAGCGATCTGCATCCGGAAGGCCTGATCCACATTACCTCGCGGGGCCTTAGAGTTCGATCCAAGAATGAACTGCTGATCGCAGAAAAGCTGTACGAAAACGGGATCTCTTTTCGGTATGAACAGGAGCTGATGGCAGACGGCCGCATTCTCTATCCCGATTTCACCATAAAAAAAAGGAGCGGCGCGATCTGCTACTGGGAGCATTTCGGGATGATGCACGACGAACGGTATCGGGAG
>JABUTE010000271.1 GCA_021443825.1 Bacillota bacterium | reverse complement strand
TACTACCTGCAGAGCAGATACTACAGCCCGCAGGTCGGCAGGTTTGTGAATGGAGATGGGCTGATCGATACCGATGCCGGATTTACCGGATGCAATTTATATGTGTATGCGGCAAACAGTCCATTGATGTACATTGATGTGACCGGAACAAGCGCTGTATTGGCTACCACAGCCCTTTTTGTGGGATTGACAGTAACAGCTACAATTTGCGTGATGCTTTGTTCTGATTCATCAACTAATCGAGATTTGTGTGCCGCAAAACATATGGAAACTTCGATTGAAGATTTAGTAAACGGCTTAAAAGAAGCACAAAAGAATCATATTTTGAACAATCACTTACATGACCATAAATGGTCAACACTGTTTAAAGGAAAAAAACCTGATTGGACAGACATTGCACCTGTAATTTATAAGGTACTAAAGGACGGAACAGAAACGGTTTATGATGAGTCAAAAGGAATCTATGTAAAAAGTATGATTATTGATGGCTGTGTGGTTATTGTCCGATATTTGAAGGACGTTTCCGGAACAATCGTAAAAATCAGTGATGGATGGGTAAAATAGATGGATCGCAATAACCCTTTTATTATAACGGACATTGTTCATGTGCAGAATTTTAAAGAGTGGTTTCTGGATATTTGCATGAAGCCTGAAGATGAGCAATATCAGTTTTTTTATCTGATGATAAGCTCTGCAATGAAATATGAGCAGAATATGGACTATAAGAATGCTGCCCTTTATTATCATTGGGCTGCAGTTATTTCGAATGAATGTCTTGCTCTTCCCGGGTCAGAATTGATCGCATGGTATTATAATGAGAAAGCAATTATGCTGGATTATGCAAAAGAGTATGTCCAATATAATCGTGTTCTGAATTATGATGAGTGGGAGTTGTTTGGTATCTATGATATTAAATCACCAAATGGGTTATCCCCAGACTGGGAAAAACCTGTATTCGATCAAATACAATCAATGACTGTTTCTGAAGAGTCATTATTGAAGCAATGCCAGGATTTAAGTAATGTTGATACACAGGCGCTGTTTTCAATGGTATTATGTTCGGCATTCTTTTATGAAAGAATCGGTAAAGTTGAATTGTCTGCAAAATGGTATAAAATGAGTGCATTTATGATTGATAATATCTTAAGACCCAATTGCAGCGCTGTCATTTCGGAATACTATCTGAATAAATCTGTTGTATTATCCGAAAATTGTAGTGGTCAAGCATTTTTGTAACACCACTGCCTAATATATTCGAGTTGCCAGTTTTTGATGATCTGCGCGTGGGGTCTTTGCCGAATGAGCCGACATATTTGGTGATCTGAAACGATGATCTCGTGCCAAAAACCAGAGCACTCTCCTCCAATTGTGATAAAATGATAGTGGCCGGCCGATCCTTTAGCGATCGCCTGAACCAACGTTTAAAACCGCTCATTGAAATCACATTGAAGGAGAGTTTTATTATGAAAAAAGTAGGCTTTATCGGACTTGGCATCATGGGCAGGCCCATGTCGTTAAACCTTCTGAAGGCAGGGGTCGACCTGACGGTGTGCGATATCGATCCGGCTGCTGTTGCGCAAGTCGTCGCCGCCGGTGCAACAGCAGCCACTTACGAACAGATCGGCGTGTCCTGCGATATCATCATCACCATGCTTCCCAACGGCAGCATCGTGTACGATGTTCTGTTCGGTGAAAACGGGGTGGCGAAGACCCTCACGGCCGGAAAGATCGTCTGCGATATGTCTTCCGTTACGGCAGACCAGAGCAAGACCTGCTATGCAAAGCTAAAAGAGATGGGCGTCGGCTTTGTGGATGCTCCCGTTTCCGGCGGAGAACCGGGCGCTGTAAACGCCACCCTTGCCATCATGTGCGGCGGTGAGCAGGCCGATTTCGATGCTCTGCTGCCTTATTTTGAGATCATGGGCAGCAGTGCTCTTCTTATCGGTCCCAGCGGCAGCGGCAGCGTCACCAAGCTGGCTAACCAGATCATCGTCAATCTGAACATCGCCGCTGTTTCGGAGGCTCTTGTTCTGGCCACCAAGTGCGGCGCCGACCCTATGCTGGTCTATAAGGCGATCCGCGGCGGCCTGGCCGGAAGCTCTGTGCTGGATGCCAAGGCTCCCATGATGTGCGCCCGCAATTTCGTGCCCGGCGGCAAGATCTCCATCAACCACAAAGATATCAAGAACGTGCTGGATACCGCCCATACGGTAGACGTTCCTCTGCCTCTGACCGCTCAGCTGTTTGAGATCCAGCAGGCCTTGAAGGCCCTGGGTCATATGGACGACGACCATGCCGGCTATGTGCAATACTTCGAAATGCTGGCCGGCGTAGAGGTCAAAAGCGACATTAAGGCATAAGCAGAGGGTGCAGCCATGAACGAAAAGCATCTTCCTATATCCATCCTCGATACCTTTGCCCCACAGGATGAGGCGCTTTTAGACCGGCTTCTTGCAGAGGAGATCGCAAAGAACCGGGCAAAGATCGTCGTTTTGGACGATGATCCCACCGGTGTGCAGACGGTGCACGATATTTCCGTCTATACCGACGGCTCACTGCAAAGCATCCGCGCCGGCTTTGCCGAAACAAACAAAGTCTTCTATATCCTTACCAACAGCCGTGGCATGACGCCGGAACAGACCACCGTTCTTCATAAGGCCATCGGACAAAATATCGCCCGGGTGGGCCGCGAGACCGGCATTCCCTACCTGATCATGAGCCGCAGCGATTCCACCCTGCGGGGCCATTACCCCCTTGAGCCCCAGCTGCTTCGCGAGGCCATGGAGGCCGACGGCTTTTCCATCGACGGCGAGATATTAAGCCCCTTCTTTAAAGAGGGCGGCCGCTATACCATCGGCAATGTGCACTATGTAAAGCAGAACGGTGAGCTGGTTCCCGCAGCGGAAACCGAATTCGCAAAGGACAAGACCTTCGGCTACTGCCATTCCTCCATTCCCGAATATATCGAAGAAAAAACGAAGGGCTCCTATAAGGCAGCGGATGTGACCGGCATCGCATTGGAGGATCTTCGCAGCCTGCAATTTGACAAGGTAACAGAGCAGCTGCTTTCCGTGAAGGATTTTGGCAAGATCGTGGTCAACGCCATCGATTACAGCGATGTGAAGGTATTTGCCATCTGCCTCTACCGCGCCATGGCGCAGGGCAAGACCTACATGTTCCGAACGGCCGCAGGTCTTGTCAAGGTCATGGGCGGCATCAGCGATATTCCTCTGCTCACCCGAAAGGATATGGTTTCAGGCGACACCGACTTTGGCGGGCTGGTGGTGGTAGGAAGCCACACCCAGAAGACCACCGCCCAGCTGCACCGTCTTCTCACATTGGAAAATACCGTTGCCGTGGAATTTGATTCGGACAAGGTGCTGCAGGGCGACGACGCCTTCTATGCAGAGGTGGACCGGTGTGTTGCATTGGAAGAAGCCATTCTGCAGCAGGGCAAAACTGCCGTTTGCTTTACCAGACGCACCCTACTGAGTCTTGCGGGCGACACCCCTGAAGAGGCTTTAAAACGCAGCATAAAGATCAGCGACGGCGTGCAGAGGCTGGTGGGGCAGCTGAAAAAAGCCCCTGCCTATATCATCGCCAAGGGCGGCATCACCTCCAGCGATATCGGAACAAAGGCCCTTGCAGTCAAACGGGCCAACGTGCTTGGCCAGATCCTGCCCGGCGTTCCCGTCTGGCAGACCGGAGCCGAAAGCACCTTCCCGGGAACCCCTTATGTGATCTTTCCCGGCAATACGGGGGATGAAAACTCCTTAGCGGAGGCTGTTCAGATCCTGACTGCCCGGTAGGGCGGTTTTCGAGCCGCCTGCAAGCGGCAGCAGGGCGACCCTTCCCGATCATTCGAGCCCGCTTCGACCTGACGATCCTGTTTTCTTAAAAATACTGTCCGATCAAGGGCAGTATTTTTTATGAAAACAGTTGACATGTCTGTATTAATGTATTACTGTATTAATCAGATAATACAATAATACAAAGGAGGGGTATTATGGAGTTCAGGGTAAAGGATGCAAGGCCTATCTGGCAGCAGCTGGCAGACATCATTACCGAGAGCATCGTCACCGGTGAATTCGCACCCGGCGAGCGGTTTCCCTCGGTGCGCGACCTGGCGCTGCAGGCAGGGGTCAATCCCAATACCATGCAGCGGGCGCTGTCCAGGCTGGAAGACGACGGGCTGCTGATCACCGGGCGCACGGCAGGCCGCACGGTGACCGATAACGGGGATATCCTGCTGCAGGTCCGCAGAATGCTGGCAGAAGACCGGGTCTGCGAATATGTGGAGGATATGAAAAAGCTCGGCATCGGCCGTGCGCAGGCAGCCGCCATGGCGGCAGAAGAAAAGGGGGAGTAACCATATGAATCCGATCGTAACATGCACACAGCTGACAAAGCGCTTCGGCAGCACCGTTGCGCTGGATGGGCTCGATCTGAAGCTGCAAAGGGGAAAGATCATCGGTCTTGCAGGGCCCAACAGCGCAGGCAAAACAACGCTGATCAAGACCCTGGAGGGTCTGCTTCAGCCCACCGGCGGCACCGTCCTCGTCGACGGGCAAAAGCCGGGTCCGTATACCAAATCCGTCACCTCCTATATGGCCGACCGGCCGTCCTTCGCCGATTGGATGAAGGTGCAGGACCTGATGGATATCTACAGCGACTTTTTCGCCGATTTTGATCCGGTAAAGGCACAGGAGATCTGCAATGCCCTGAAGCTGGAACGGGGAAGCCTGATCAAGACTCTTTCCAAGGGAACAAAAGAAAAGCTGCAGCTGATGCTGGTCATGAGCCGCAAAGCCCAGCTGTATCTGCTGGACGAGCCGCTGGCAGGCGTCGATCCGGCCGCCAGAGAATATATCATGAAGACCATCGTTGCCGGCTATAACGAGGCGGGAACAGTGCTTATCTCCACCCATCTGATCACCGATGTGGAAAAGCTTCTGGATCAGGTCGTCTTCCTGAACCGGGGAAGGGTCATTCTGCATCGGGATACCGATGAGATCCGGGAGACCGAAGGAAGGTCGGTCGACGAGCTGTTCCGCGATATGTTCCGTTTTGAAGGATAGGGGGAAATCAACATGTTAGGTAAATTATTAAAATATGATTTTAAAGACAGCCTGCGGCAGTTTCTTCCCCTTTGGGGCGCACTTCTTGCCATGTCGCTGCTTAACGGTCTTTCCGGCAAGCTGCTGCCTGAAACCTCTTCCGCGGCAGGTACGGTGCAGTCTCTTTCCGGAATCGTGGTCTTTGCCCTTTTCGTGGCCATCGCCGCACTTTCGATCAGCGTCATCCTCAGTCGGTTCTATGCCGGTCTGCTGGGAGAAGGGGGCTACCTGTACTTTTCCCTTCCGGTTACAGCAAACCAGCATCTGGCCAGCAAATACATCACGGCTATGGTCATGGCCATCGGCTGCTCTGCTACGGCGCTGGCCAGCGGATTCATTCTTCTGGCTTTTCAGGAAGAGGGCTTTCTTTCCGGCTTTACCGGATTTCTTAAGGATATGCTGCAAGCCTTCCAAAGATACCCGAAAAGCGGTCTTCTGGCCGCAGAGGTCATGGTGATCGCCCTGCTCACCTTAAGCTGCATCATCCTTCGGTTCTATACCGCCATGGCCATCGGCCATCTGTTCAACAATCACCGCAAGGCATGGTCGATCATCGCCTATGTGCTGATGGGGTGGGCAAAGGATCTGATCCTGGTCCTGCTTGTGAATATCTCCGATTCTATCGCAGCGGTCGTCGATCTCAATCTGCGAGGGGGCGAAAAGCTGCTTGACTATTCATCTTCCTTTGCGGGAGGAGCCGTTATTCTGCTTCTGCTGGCAGCGGGAGCAGTGATGTGGCTGCTCACCGAATACATTCTGCGCAACAAGCTGAATCTCAACTGAGGGTAATAGGGCTTCCGGGGGATATCTGCGCAGGAGATGTGCTGCCTGCGGAACCGTCCGAACATAAGCGGTACTCTCACAAAAACTTCATCGGAATTTTACGCAACGAGTGCATTTGGTGTGATAGAATCATTTTACACGAATCCGTTATTTCCGCTGAATGATAGAAAGAGGTACAGACCAATGGCAAACAAATACACCGGCACACAGACCGAAAAGAACCTGCAGGCAGCCTTTGCAGGAGAATCCCAGGCGCGAAACAAATATACCTATTTTGCTTCTACCGCTAAAAAAGAAGGCTACGAGCAGATCTCCGCGCTGTTTCTTAAGACTGCCGAAAACGAAAAGGAACATGCGAAGATGTGGCTCAAGGAGCTGAAGGGCATTGGCGACACTGCCGAAAACCTGGCCGCAGCCGCCGAAGGCGAAAACTACGAATGGACCGACATGTACGAGGGCTTCGCAAAGACGGCCGAGGCAGAAGGCTTTCCTGAGCTGGCAGAAAAGTTCCGTCTGGTGGCTGCCATCGAAAAGCATCACGAGGAGCGCTACCGGGCACTCCTCAGCAACCTGCAGGCCGCGGAAGTCTTCGCAAAATCGGAGGTCAAGGTATGGGAATGCCGCAATTGCGGCCACATCGTCGTCGGAACCAAGGCTCCCGACATCTGCCCCACCTGCGATCATCCCCAGGCTTATTTTGAGATTCACGCCGAAAATTATTAATATCGCTCAGCTTTATCAGGAGCTCCTCTGCACCGATCGGCGCAGAGGAGCTTTAATTTTGTAATGCTCTGTCAAATACTGTACTTATAAGATTTTTTTAATATAAGCTCCTTCGGGATAGGGCAATACGCCTTTCGAAAAAAAGAAAACAACCTTTCATTAAATATTTAACAAATGCTTGACTTTGAGCAAACTCCAAGTAGTAAGATAACAAAGGATTTTCATGATACGGAGGAACTATGACGATCAAAGAAGTCTGTCAAAAATATGATATTACCGCCGATACCCTTCGCTACTACGAAAAGATCGGCGTGATCCCCGAGGTCACAAGAACAGCGGGTGGCATTCGCGATTATTCCGAAGAAGATATCACCTGGGTAGAGAATGCCCTTTGCCTGCGCAATGCCGGTCTTCCGGTCGGCGTCATCGCCGAATACGTAAGGCTGTATCGCATGGGGGATGAGACCTTCGTGCAGCGCAGAGACCTGCTGGTCGCCCAAAGAGAAGAACTGCAGAAGCAGCTGGAGCAAATGGAAGATGCCTTAAAGCGCCTGGATCGCAAGATCGAGCGCTGCAACCAGGCCATCGAATCGGGAAAGTGCGGCAGGTGATCTGAAATGAGTGAACGCATCTTATCGATCCTTGCCGAAGGATTTGTAAAAATATTTGTCGCCAGCATTCAGGTGACCATTCCCCTTACGGTGATCGCCTTTACCCTGGCGTTTCTCATCGCCTTGTTTATGGCCATGGTGCAATATGCTAAGGTCCCTGTATTAAAAACGGTCGCCAGACTGTACATCTGGATCTTTCGCGGAACACCGCTGCTGGTGCAGCTGTTTCTGGCTTATTACGGCCTGCCCATGTTGGGCATCGTGATGGAGGCATTTCCCTGCGCCATTCTGGTCTTCTCTTTGAACGAAGGCGCTTACTGCGCCGAGACCATGCGCTCTGCGCTGGAGGCTGTTCCGGAAGGCCAGTTTGAAGCCGGCTACTGCGTCGGCATGAACTACCTGCAGATTATGTTCCATGTGGTTCTGCCCCAGGCGCTGCGCACCGCATTTCCGCCTCTTTCCAATTCGCTGATCGCCATGCTGAAGAATACCTCGCTGGCCGCAGAGATCACCGTAGCCGATATGTTCATGGCAGCGAAAAAGATCGTGGGCCGTACCTACGAGCCTTTGTGGCTCTATTCCGAGGTCGCTTTGATCTACCTGCTTTATTCCACCGTTCTGACCTTCGTTCAAAACCATTACGAAAAGAAGCTCAGCTCTTATAACAGCAGAGAAACATCGGTAAAGGAGGCAGACTAGGATGAGCATGATCGAGATCAAAAATGTCAATAAATCCTTCGGTCCCAATCATGTGCTGATCGATGTGGATCTGGATGTGGAAAAGGGCGATGTGGTCGCCATTCTCGGCCCCAGCGGCAGCGGCAAGACCACCTTTCTTCGCTGCATCAACTTTCTGGAGCGGGCCGACAGCGGGTCTCTTACCTTCGACGGGGTCACCTATGACCTGGGCCATATGAAGCATAAGGAGATCGGCGCATTGCGAAAAAAGACCGCCTTTGTGTTCCAGAATTACAACCTCTTTGCCAATAAAACAGCCATCCAGAACGTGATGCTGGGCCTTACCGTCGGCAGAAAGGTCCCCAAAGAGGAAGCCCGAGAAAAGGCGATGAAGATGCTGGAAAAGGTGGGCCTTTCCGACCGCGCCAACCATTATCCCATTCAGCTTTCCGGTGGACAGCAGCAGCGGGTCGCCATCGCGCGGGCCCTTTGCACCGACCCTGAGATCATCTATTTCGATGAGCCTACCTCTGCCCTGGATCCGGAGCTGATCGGAGAGGTGCTTACGGTCATGAAGCAGCTGGCGCAGGAGGGCATGACCATGCTGGTCGTTACCCACGAATTGAATTTTGCAAAGAATGTATCCAACAAGATCCTCTTTATGGATGGCGGAAGAGTCCTGGAAAAAGCCTCTTCCAAAGAGTTTTTCGAAAACCCCAAAGAAGAACGCACCCGCGAATTCCTGCGGAATATCAATTCCCAGCATGATGCCTGATAACGGTTTTCGTGCTTCCTTTTAAGAAGCATTAAAATAGAATCTATTGATAAAAGAAAGGAAGAAAACATGAACAAAAAACTGATCGCTCTGCTTCTGCTGCTCGCGCTGATGACAGCCATGCTTAGCGGCTGTGGGGCCACCGACTCCGATGATCTTCTTGCAAAGATCAAAAAGGAAGGAAAGATCACCATCGCCATGGAAGGCAACTGGGCTCCCTGGACCTACGAGGATGAAAACGGCACTCTCATGGGCTTTGATGTAGAGGTATCTACTGCGGTTGCCGAAAAGCTGGGCGTAGAGGCTGAATATGTGCTCGGCGCCTGGGACGGCCTGCTGGCCGGCGTTAAGAGCGGACGCTACGATCTGATGGCCAACGGCGTCGGCTACACCGAAGAGCGCACCCAGTCTTATTATTACTCCGATTTTTATGCTTTCACCCGTACTGCCATCGTCGTTCGCAAGGATAACGATACCATCAAGACGATGGAAGATCTGAAGGGCAAGACCACCTGCAATTCCGCCAATTCCACCTATCAGCTGCGGGCGGAGTCCTACGGCGCCACCGTTAAGGATATCGAAAGCCTGGACGGCACCATGGAAGAGCTGCAGGCAGGCCGCGTCGATGCGACTCTTAACGCAGAAGTCTCCATCAACGATTATCTGAGAGAAAAGCCCGATGCCAATATCAAGATCGCCGGCTTTGACTCCAACGTCGACCGGATCGGCATGATCATGCCCAAGACCGACAGCGCAAAGTCGCTGCAGGAAGCTGTCAACAAGGCTCTTGCAGAGCTTCGCGAAGAAGGAAAGCTGGCAGAGATCTCCATCAAGTATTTCGGTATGGACATCACCACCGAATATTGATCGTTACAAAAAAGCAGACAGCTTCTCATTTGAGAAGCTGTCTTTTTCTGTTATCGGGCGGCAGAAAAAACTGCCGACCGCGTCGTTCACAGGAGGAATTATATGGATAAGCAACAGATCATCCGCATCGCCGAGGCAGGCGCAGCTGCCTGCTGGCAGCACCAGCTTCAGGTATTAAAGGAATTCTGCGCCATCGACTGCGGCTCTAAAGATGTGGAAGGCAACAAAAAGGTGGTCGATATCGTCTGCCGCGAGCTTGCGCAGATCGAAAACATCACGATCGAAAGAAGATTCTTTCCCGGCTTTGGCGAAAACATCGTGGCAAGGCTCACGCCGCCTGCGCCCGACGGCATTCTGCTCATCAGCGCCCATACCGACACGGTATTTCAGCGGGGCGATACGGCTGCCCATCCTTACCGCGAAGAAGGAGATACCGCCTGGGGTCTTGGCATCTGCGACTGCAAAGCCGGCATTCTGGTCTCCATCGAGGCGGTTAAGATCATGCAAAAAGCCGGCCTGCTGCCCAATAAAGAGATCCTGTTCATCTTCAACTGCGACGAAGAGATCGGCTCTCCCACCGGAAGGCAGGTCTTCGATCAGGAGCTGGACGGGAAAAAGGTGGATGCTGCCTTTGTGTTCGAGTCTGCCCGCGAAGGCAACGGCATTCTGAACCAGCGAAAGGGAAGCTGCGCCATCGAGATCGAATGCTTCGGTCAATCGGCCCATACCGGCATCTCCTACGAATCGGGAAGAAGCGCTGTTCTGGAGCTTTGCCATAAGATCATCCGCCTGTACGAGCACAACGACAATGAGCGGGGGCTTCAGTTCAATACAGGTAAATTATTCGGAAGCGAATACGGAAACAATGTGGTTCCCGATCATGCCAGAGCCACCTCCAGCGTGCGTGTCTCTAATCAGGCCGACGTGCAGCGCGTTTACGAGATCTGCAAAGAGCTGGAAAAAGAGGATCCCTATATCGAGGGCACCCGGTCTACCGTCAGGGTCACCAAGGTGGGCACACCCATGGAAAGAACGCCCCAGAACCATCAGCTCTATCTGCAAATGGCAGCCATCGGCCGCGACTACGGCATGGAAATGCCTGAGCAGAGCACCGGAGGCAGCGGGGATGCAGCCGTTTTCTCTGCCAAGGGAATTCCGACGGCCGATGCCTTGGGAGGTTATCTTAACAGCGGCATCCATTCCTTCGATGAAAATCTGAAAATCTCTTCCTTGGCGCAGCGCACCGGCTATTTCGCCTGCGTGCTGGCAATGCTGTTTGCCGAGTAGCCGGATTAGATATACAAAAACATAAAGACAAAATGGCAGGCGCTGCCCATCATGACAAAAACATGAAAGACCTCATGAGGGCCCCAATACTTTGCATTCTTTAACAGGCGAGGCTTCAGGGCATAGATGATGCCACCCACGGTATACAAGATGCCGCCGGTCAGAAGCCAGCCAAAGGCGGGGCCGCTGAGGGTCCTCCAAAGCTGTGGAAACACAAAAACGCAAAGCCAGCCCATGGCGATGTAGATGAGAGAAGAAAACCACTTGGGGCAGTTGATCCAGAAAAACTTGACCAGCATACCGACCAGCGCAAAGGCCCAGACGCTGATCAAAAGGGGAAAGCCGCTTTTTCGGGGCAGCAGGCTCAGGCAGATGGGCGTATAGGAGCCTGCGATCAGCACGAAGATCATCAGATGGTCGAGCCGTTTGAGCAGCTTTGCCTTCCAACCTTTCAGGTTGAGGGCGTGGTAGGTGCCGCTGGCTCCGTAAAGCAGGATCATGCTCAGGATAAAGATCGAAAGGCCGATCAGCGCTGTGTTGTCGCAGTTTTTTCCCGATGCGTGGATCAGCAGGGCTGGTGTCAGCAGAATGGCGGCTGCAAAGGCGATATAATGGGTGATGGAGCTGACCGGATCCTTCAGAATGAAGACAGAATTATTATTGTTCATGGCAATACCTGTACTTTTCATAGACGCATTTGATAAAATATATGAAAACCTTTAATCAGTTAATAAATAACTTATCAAAAGGATAGTACGTTCTGCCAGATCCGTCAATACGTTTTTTACGATCTTTAAAAACTTCACACAAAAAGCCCGCTGTCTGAAAAGACAGGGGGCTTTGCCGTTTGTGCGTAGATCAGAATTCCATCTGCAGGGCCGTAAACCGGTCGCCGGAGAGCTCTTCCATCATGTGCAGGAAGGAGTCCGAGATATCGCTGGCATAGAAGATGCTGTCGCGCTTTGGCTGTGCTGCAAGCATGTCGTTCTTTTTTAATGCCGCGGCTACTGCGTCTGCCAGCGTCTGCGAGGGATTGATGATATGGATGCCCGGAAATTCCTTTTGAATGACTCCTTTGATATGGGGGTAGTGGGTGCAGCCAAGCACCAGGGTGTCGATCCGGTGTTCGGCAACGAAATCGTCCAGATAATGATGGATGATGGGAGCGATCTGGGTATCTTTCGTCAGGCCTTCTTCGATGAGGGGCACCAGGGCCGGACAGGCGATGGCATGGATGTTCAGATCGTTGTTTTCTTTTAGGATGGCATGCTGATAGGCGCCGCTGTTTACCGTGACCTTGGTCGCCATGATGCCGATGGAATTGGTCTTATCGCAGCAGGCAGCGATCCTGCTTGCAGCGGGCTGAATGGTGCCGATGACGGGAATATCGGGAAGCTGCTCCTGCAGATACTCCATAGCCACCGAAGAAACGGTGTTGCAGGCGATGGCAAGCATCTTTACATCCTGATCGCGAAGAAAGCGGGCGATCTGAAGGGAGAACGCCTTTACGGTGTCGATGCCCTTGGAGCCGTAGGGAGTCCTTGCCGTATCACCGAAATAGATGACACGTTCGTTGGGAAGCTGCTCGAGCAGGGGCTTTACGCAGGTGAGACCGCCGACGCCCGAATCGAAAAAGCCGATGGGTCTATTGTCCATAGAAATACCTTTCTAT
>JABUTE010000208.1 GCA_021443825.1 Bacillota bacterium | reverse complement strand
TCACGGCGAAACGAACGCGGCTTTGCAAAGGCATGCCCGGCCTTTCTGCCGGGGCAGCGCAATCAGCATTCGCAGTAAAGACAGCGCATCACCAACGGATTTTAACTGCTAGAACGGCGCATCATTTGCTTTTCGAAGATTCTTTCAATCAAAACAATCACCCTATTTGATCTCGATAATTATCACGGTAATCAGAATGCAATTCGTAAAACATTTATATAAGATTATTAAAATGCAGTAATAATTTCTGTCATTTTCGTTCGATATGCTTCTCAATGCAGATATTCGTTACAGAAGCTTCTTTTTATTGCCAAATAATCGGAAAGAAGCGCATCCTTTTCCCTGCTATACTCCAGCCATAAAGCCGCGCTGCTTGCGGCGGAAAAGGAGAATTTAAAAAATGACACCTCAAATCATGATCTGCCTCGGAATCTTCGTATTCATGATTCTCGGCTACGTATTCACAGACAAGCTGAAGACATCCTCCGGCGTAATCGCTACCTGCGTGTTCTGCCTGGTCGCCTTCTCCGGTCTGCTTCCCGCAAAGGATGTTCTCGGTGTGCTCAGCAATGCCAATGTAACGTTGATCGCAAGCATGTTCATTGTAGCAGCAGGCTTCAACAGGACCCAGGCTGTTCACAAGCTTTCAAGCCTTGTGTACAAGTTCAGCGGGGGTAAGTTCCAGACCGCACTGATCGGCTACCTGCTTCTGACCTTTGCTCTGACCCAGTTCATTCCCAGCCCCATGGCAGTATTTGCGATCCTTGCCCCCATGGCGTCCGCAATGTGCACGGAATGCGGTGTCAGCCCCTCGAAGGCGATGTTTCCCATCGCATTAGTCGTCGTAGGCACCTGCTCGACCCTTCCCATCGGTAACGGCGCTACCACCTTTGCCGTTCAGAACGGCTATCTGGAAAGCTACGGCTATACCGATTACGCAATGCAGATGCTCGATCCCTTCAAGGGCCGTATTCTTGCCAGCTCCATCGTCGTACTGTATTCCATGTTTATTGCCCCCAGACTCTGCCCCGATCAGCCCACTGTTCCCATCACCATGGGTGCAGGAAACAGAAAAGCAGGCAACGGCCCCGCACCTCTTGATCCCGTTCGTGAAGTTCTCGGTTACGGTATCTTTGCTCTTACCACCGTCGCTATGATCTTTCAGACCAAGCTGGGTCTGCCGTCCTGGCAGATCGCACTTGGCGGGGCGACTCTTGTTGTCGCTACCGGCGTTCTTAAGCCCGACGAAGCGGCAAAGGCCGTACCTATCCGTATCGTAATGCTCATTCTGGCAGCTCTTTCCTTAGGAACTGCAATGGTAAGCTGCGGCCTGGGTGATATGATCGGAAACAGCATCGCCGGAATTCTCGGCGGAACGAAGAACGGCTATCTGATCGGCGCTGTATTCTTCGTTATCCCCTTCATCCTAACTCAGTTCATGCAGAATCAGAGCGTTTCCAACATCTTCGTACCCATTCTGATCCTGACCTGCAAGTCTCTCGGCTGCAATCCCGTCGGTCCGCTGGTGCTGCTGCAGGCATCCACCCTGACCGCCTTCATGACCCCGATGGCAACTCCCGCCATTCCCGTCGTTATGGAATACGGCGGCTACGACGTAAAGGATCTGCTGAAGATGGGCTGGCTTCCCTCGATCATCATCGCTGTATCCAGCGTATTGATCGTTATGACGGTATTCCCCGCCTACTAACCACGGAAGAAAGGAGCTTATCCTATGAAAATCACAGATCTTAAGCTTCGGTATGCCAAGCATTATCTGTTCGTTCAGATCTATACCGATGCCGGAATCATAGGCCTCGGAGAAGCAGGCAACTGGGGCTATCTGAATGCCACCGGTGAAGCGATCTTAAAATTCAAGGACTACCTGATCGGAAAGGATCCCTTCCGCATCGAGGATTTCAACCAGAATTTTCTTCGCTCTGTATATTTTCGCGGCTCGGTCATCATGAGCGCCATTTCTGCCATCGACATCGCTCTGTGGGATATCAAGGGCAAGGCCCTGGGTGTTCCCGTATATGAGCTGTTAGGCGGCAAGACCCGTGAAAAGGTAAGAGTCTATGCCTCTGTTATGACCAAGGCCACCGACAACGAAAGCCTGGTGGCGGGCTATAGGCAGCTGCAGGAGCAGGGCTTTACGGCAGCAAAGATCTTCGTCAACGGACCCATCGAGGCCCCGGCAGACGGAAAAGGAGAGTTCTTCTCCTCCAGGATCGAAAGCGAACTGGAAAAGGTGCGTCTTTGCAGAGAAGCGGTCGGCTCTGACTTCGACTTCGTGCTTGAGGTCCACCGCGGCATGACGGCACCGGAAGCGATCGCCTTCGCACGAGCGGTAGAGCCGTACAGACCTATGGTACTGGAGGATCCCGTTCCGCCCGACAACGTAGATACCATGGCGGAGGTCGCATCGAAGATCGGTGTTCCCATCGCCACCGGCGAGCGTTTCATTTCCCTGCGGGAATTTCAGGTACTCATGAACCGCCATGCGGCAGCCTATATCCGGCCCGATGTCTGCGCCGTAGGCGGCATCACCGTGTCCAAGAAGATCTGCGCTGTTGCGGAAGCCAATGATGTGCTGGTGATCCCCCACAATCCGCTGGGCCCCGTATCCACGGCAGCCTGCCTGCAGCTTTGCGCATCCATCCCCAATCTGGGCATTCAGGAGCTTCCCGGCTTCTGCCTTAACGGAGCAGAAGACAGGATGGTTAAAGAGCCCCTTGCCTTTCAGGATGGCTGTCTGCTGATTCCGGAGGCCCCCGGAATCGGTGTGGAGCTTGCCGATGATGCAGAAGATCTGTATCCGGCCAAAGAGCGGGGAAGCAACGCAGCAAAGCGCGCCTTCGACGGTTCTGTAAAGGATTGGTAGAACATTAGGCTCTGAGCGGCAGCAGCCGGACTGCTGCCGCTTTTTTACAGGAGGAGAGTATGAACGATAATTTGCAAAGCAGCACTTGCCTCGATTTTCGCTGGATCAACTGCCAGTGCTTTGAGATCCGGCTTCCGGGCGGAAAGACCCTGATCACAGACCCCTGCTACGACTATCCGGAGAATCCCAATGACCCTGTAGCCGATGTTTTCCGTCTGCGGGGCTTTCATCTGGACGACATAACAGCCTGCGATTACATTCTTTTGAACCACACCCATGCGGATCATATGTCCAATCTGGAAGAGCTTGTGAACCGCTTTCATCCGACGGTGATCTGCCACAGCGCAGTAGCAGCCGAGATCGCTGCAGTCTGTGAGGATATGTATCTGACCGATCTGTATCCGGTGGATTACAACGGAACCTACTATCTGGACGGTTTTCGCCTGGACACCTTCCACGGCACCCATAAGGCACAGCGCTTTACCTGGAAGTCTTCCATGGCAGCGCCCGACGGCATCAGCCAGTCTGAGAAGCTGAAGAGGCTCCACACCCTTGGCTCGACCTTCAACATGAACTTTATCCTGACCCTTTCCAACGGCTTTTCTCTTGCCTTTGTGGGAGGAAACGACGACGGAATGGAAGAGCAGCTGCGCAAGTTTCGCCCCAATGTGGCCCTCAGAAACAAGATCACCAATCCCATGGATGTGGATGCGGTGGCAGGCGACTGGCTGGGCTTCATGAAGGAAAGCTATTCCCAATATGTGATCCCCATGCACTACGAGGTCTGGGAAAACATGAACCCGGGCTTTTCGAAGCAGACCTTCGACAAAGCCAACGAAATGGCTGTCGAAGAAGGCATTGCGACCCGCATGCTCTGGCCGGAGCGCACCGTTTGGTACCGGCTTTTCCTCGGCTGGACAAAGCTTTAAAGAGGCAGAGGTCTTCTTTTAACGCGAGCTTGCCTCAGCAGGTGCTCAGCCGCGATTTTGAAAGATCGCCTGTCCGATTCCTATTACGGGATGCCTGAGATCCCCATTCCACATAAAGACCCTCCGCCTGATAGCAGACGGAGGGCTATTTTTTGTTTGTATGAAAGTGCAGGGCGCAGGGGCGGGGCGGTCTTTATCTTCGGACGATCTTGCCGGGCAGGGCTGCTTTTTATGGAAACAGGGTCAGGTATTCATCCAAAATCGCCTGCAGCCGGGGCTCTTTAGGGTCTTTAAAGCTCTGGACGGGAGCTCCCGGAGAGGGGATCAGCTTGCTTTCGGAGAGCTCCAGCTGCATCCGTCTGCGGTATTCCTTCGGACTGACACCGAAATTCTCGGAAAACAGCCGGCTGAAGGCTTTCTGGTCGGGAAACCCGTGATCGATGGCGATGTCCAGCAGGTTCTTTCCTTCGATTCCCAGATCGCCGATGGCCATCTGCAGGCGGACTCTCGTCAGATAATCATGAAAGCCGATGTGCATGGTGTCTTTGAAGATGGTCGAAAGATAGGTGCGGTTATAGTGAAATCGGTCTGCCACGTTCTGAAGGGTCAGCTTTTCTGCATGATGCTCGGCAATATAGGTGCTGATCTCGGTCATCAGCCCGTCTTCGGGGTCGACATCCTCAGAGCCTTTCCATTCTGCCAGCTGCGAAGGAAGCTCTCTTGCCAGGATCCGGGCAATAAAGCCCAGCGACGATCTGGCGACATTTTTATCTTCCTTCGTTTTGGCACCGTCGCGAAGGGCCAGCACCAGAATAGCAGCATAATAGCGCAGCATGCGGCAGGGTTGGCTGCAGCGATCTTCGGCTGTGGAAGCATAGGAAAAATGGGGCAGCTTTCCGGCTTCAGAGAAGTCACGCAGTGCGTTGGCGGAAAACCGCAGGACCAGGGTGTCAGTATCCGGATCCAGCGGATAGCTGGCATGACCGACGCCGGGGTTGATGATGATGAGATCGTCTTTTTCAAGTACGAATTTCTCGCCGCCACGGTAGAATTCCAGCCTTCCTTTCAGAACGATATCGATCTCATACATATCGCGGTGCCAGTTATAGCGGCAGCCGTAGATCTTATGGATATAGGAGATCACCTGCACGCCGGCAGGAAATCGGTGAGCGCATGGAGTAAACATGAAAGGCCTCCGAATATTCAAATGCGTTTTATTTCATTATATCCTGCAAATAGTATTGTCGCAAGGTCGCATCGTTCAGCGGTCGATGTGAGACGGATCGTGGCCGGTCTCTGCCATGGGAAAATACTGTGCGACCGACTGGGGATTCTGTTTCTTCATTTCTTCTGCAGCTGCAAGAAAACCGTTGAATGGGGGGCTTTTATAAGTCTTTTTCATTGGTTTTAGGTTGACCTTACATCGAAAAAGGGATATATTCTATTTGTATTTTAATGCTTTTGGCTTATCAATGGTTTTTATTATTTGAACCACATAAGGAGGAGATTCAAATGAAATATAATCGTAGCTACAATTTCTCCGCAGGTCCTGCAATGATGCCCGAACCCGTGCTGGAGGAGATCGCTCTGGAAGTCATGAACTATAACGGCAGCGGTATGTCCGTTATGGAAATGAGCCATCGTTCCAAGATGTTTATCGACATCTATGATCAGGCTGTTGCCGATCTGAAGGCTCTGATGAACATTCCCGACAACTACAAGGTCATCTTTGTACAGGGCGGCGGTACTCTTCAGTTTGCCATGGTTCCCCTCAACCTGATGAAGAACGGTGTAGCTTGCTATGTTGAGACCGGTTCCTGGTCCAAGAAGGCAATTGCCGAAGCTAAGAAGTATGGCGAAGTAAAGGTCGTTGCTTCTTCCAAGGATAAGAACTTCACTTATATTCCTGACTGCTCCGATCTGGACATTCCCGAAAACGCAGACTACGTATACATCTGCGAAAACGAAACCATCAACGGCACCACCTACAGCAAGCTGCCCAACACCAAGGGTCACGTGCTTGTTTCCGACCAGTCTTCCATGTTCCTCTCCAGACCCTGCAACGTTGCTGACTACGGTCTCATCTGGGCAGGCGTACAGAAGAATGTAGGCCCCGCAGGTATGTCTGTCGTTATCGTTCGCGAAGATCTGCTGCGCGACGATCTGGATCCCAAGTGCCCCATCTACTGCAGCTACAAGACTCACGCAGATGCTGATTCCATGTACAACACCCCCAACTGCTGGGCGATCTACTGCTGCGGCAAGGTATTCAAGTACCTGCTGGACAACGGCGGTCTGGAAGCCATGAATCAGAAGAACATCGACAAGGCTGCTGTTCTGTACAACTACCTCGACCAGAGCAAGTTCTACAACGCACCCGTTGCCAAGGAAGACCGTTCTCTCATGAACGTTCCCTTCACCACTCCCTCTGCCGAGCTGGATGCTGAATTCGTTAAGGAATCCAAGAAGGTCGGCTTCGACAACCTGAAGGGTCACAAGAGCGTCGGCGGTCTGCGTGCTTCCATCTACAACGCTATGCCCAAGGATGGCGTAGAAGCACTCGTTGACTTCCTCAAGAAGTTCGAAGAAGCACACGCTTAATCACATAAACAACAACTGTTAACGTGCCCCCGCATGCGCGGGGGTTCGTATTGTCTGATTGAATATTCATAAAAGAAAAAGGAGAAAACACACCATGCGTATTCTTGCTACCGACGGTATTGATAAGTCTGCAGTTGAAAAGTTCACCGCTGACGGCTTCGAAGTCGTTGAAAAGTTCTATGAACCTGCTGAGCTGGGCGAAGCACTGAAGGACTTTGATGTCGTTATCGTTCGTTCCGCTACCAAGCTGAAGGATCATGCTATTCTTGATGCTGCTAAGGGCAGCAACCTGAAGCTGATCATCCGTGCCGGCGTAGGTCTCGACAACATCGATGTTCCTTATGCAAAGGCCTGCGGCTTCGAAGTAAGAAACACTCCCCGCGCTGCACAGAACCCCGTTGCCGAGCTGGCTCTGGGCCACATGCTTTCCTGCGCACGCCACATCAATATCTCCGGCTACACCATGAGAAACGGCCAGTGGGAAAAGAAGGCTTACTCCAAGGGCATGGAGCTCAAGGGTAAGACCCTGGGTATCGTCGGTTTCGGCCGCATCGGTCAGAGACTGGGCGAGATCGCAAAGGGCATCGGCATGACCGTTGTTGCTTACGATATCTTCCACGTAGAAGGCATCGAAGAGAAGATGGGCATCAAGTATGTCGAAATGGACGAGCTGCTGGCAATGTCCGACGTCATCTCCGTACATGCTCCCGCTGCTGACGGCGGCGCTCTGATCAACAAGGAAAACATCGCCAAGATGAAGGACGGCGTGATCATCGTCAACACCTCCAGAGGCGCCAATGTTGACGAAGCTGCTCTTCTGGAAGCACTGAACAGCGGCAAGGTAAAGGCTGCCGGTTTGGACGTCTTCATGACCGAATCCATTTCCAACCCCGAGCTGGTCAACCATCCCGCCGTATCTGCAACTCCCCATATCGGTTCCGGCACCAAGGAAGCGCAGAAGATGATCGGCACTGAGCTGGTCGAGATCGTTGAAGAATTCGCCAAGAGATAATTCACTCTGAACTTAGGAGATTACGAATGAACGAAAAGTTTACCAAGCTGGGCTTTTATCCCGCTGATATCCTGCTTCCTGCAGAGGCAGATATGACCAAGTGGTCTGTTGTCGCCTGCGACCAGTTCACTTCTCAGCCCGAATATTGGGCAGATGTTGAAAATATCGTAGGAGAGGCTCCCTCCACCCTGCGCCTGATCCTTCCCGAGAACTATCTGAACTCTCCCGATGTCGATCAGTATATCGCAAAGATCAACACCTCCATGAAGGACTACATGGCAAAGGGCGTTTTCAAGACGCTGGAAGAAAGCCTCGTCTACATCGAGCGTACCCAGTCTGACGGTTCCGTCCGCCATGGCCTCATCGGTATGATCGATCTGGATCAGTACGATTTCACTCCCGGCTCCGGCGCTCTGGTAAGAGCCACCGAGGGTACCGTTATCGAAAGAATTCCCCCCAGAGTAAGAGTTCGTAAGGATGCTCCCATCGAGCTGCCTCACGTAATGATCCTCATCGATGACGGCGACAAGACCGTGATCGAGCCTCTGACTGCCAATACCGCAGCCATGGAAAAGCTCTATGATTTCGATCTGATGAAGGAAGGCGGAAACCTGAAGGGATGGAAGCTGACCGACGCACAGATCGATGCAGTTGCTGACGCACTCACCGAGCTGAGCAGCGATGCCAGCATGGAAAAGAAGTATGGCATGAAGGGTGTTGCTCCTCTGCTCTTTGCTGTCGGCGACGGAAACCACTCTCTGGCTACCGCAAAGCAGTGCTTCGAAGATCAGAAGAAGGTCACTCCCGAAAGCGAATGGGCAAACCTGCCCTCCAGATTCGCTCTCGTCGAGCTGGTCAACAACCACGATGATGCCCTCAAGTTCGAGCCGATCCACCGCGTTCTCTTCGGTGTCGATCCCGAAAAGCTGCTGGCAGCCTTCAAGGCCGAGTATCCTGAATGCTACGAAGGTCAGGGCGAAGGCCACGTCATCGCCTATACCTACGAAGGTCATAAGGGCTTCCTCACCGTACCCAATCCCAAGGTACAGCTGGCCGTCGGAACCCTGCAGAGCTTCCTTGATAAGTATATCAAGGAGACCGGCTGCGAGGTCGACTACATCCACGGCGACGAGGTTACCGACGAACTGGGCTCCAAGCCCGGCAACATCGGCTTCAAGCTTCCTGCAATGGGCAAGGATCAGCTGTTCAAGACGGTAATGGCTGACGGCGTTCTGCCCAGAAAGACCTTCTCCATGGGTCATGCACAGGACAAGCGTTACTATACGGAAGCAAGAAAGATCCGTTAAGTAAGAATCCCAAGTCTCATGCAACCTGCCTGTTTTTCAGGCAGGTTTTTTGTTTTGCAGGAAAAACAGAGCGAAAAGCTAAGACCTGTGATATAATATTAAACTGTGTTATCATGCAATTTCCATACGATACCGATATCAAAGGCGGAGTCCATGTCTTATTTAACAGAAAAATATCTGCTTTGGGTGCTGCTGTCCCTTCCGGTGATGGCGATCTGTGTCGCCGTATTTGCCGAGATGAAGCATTACGTCGATCGGCTGGAGCGCAGCAAGCGCAGAAAAGAAGAGCTGAAAAAACAGCAGGAGCAGGCCATGAAAAACGAAGAAGAGCGCAGGCGTCTTTTTGAAGAGGAATATCGAAGATCCAGAGGAGGAAGACAGCAATGAAAGGTTTATTTATCAGCTTTGAAGGGCCGGATGGCAGCGGAAAAACAACGCAGATCCGTCTGCTGACAGAGCATTGCACCCAAAAAGGGCTGAAGGTGCTTTCCACAAGAGAGCCGGGCGGCACTCCCATCTCCGAGAAGATCCGGGAGATCATTCTGGATAACCGCAACAAAGAGATGGCTCCTGCGGCAGAGGCATTGCTGTATGCTGCATCCCGCGCTCAGCTGGTCGATCAGGTGATCAAACCTGCGCTGCAAGAGGGCACCATCGTGCTCAGCGATCGGTTCATGGATTCTTCCATTGCCTATCAGGGCTACGGAAGGGGGCTGGGCGACGGGGTACGCGTCATCAATGAGTTTGCCATCCAGGATCTGCAGCCGGATCTGACCTTCTTTTTAAATGTGGACCCTGCCGTCGGCAAAAAGAGAGTTCTGGCAGAAGGGGCTCCCGACCGCATGGAAAGCGAAGCGATGACCTTTCACAACAAGGTCTATCAGGGCTATCTGGAGCTGAGCCGCATCTATCAGGACCGCTATGTGGTGATCGATGCCGCCCGTTCCATCGAAGAGATCGCAGAGCTCATCCGCACCAGGGTAGATGCCTATGTCGCTGAAAGAGCTTGATAAAAACAGAGGTCTCGGACAGCAGCTTTCCGGCCTTCTGGCAAAGGAGCGGCTGTTTCATGCCTTTCTGTTTGCCGGCGGCGATGCGCAGAGCCGAAAGGAGCTGGGCGATGCCTTTGCCAAAGCGATCCTTTGCCCGCAGAGCAAAGACGACTATTGCGCAAGCTGCGCTGCCTGCCGCAAGTTTGAAGACGGCAATCAGGAGGATCTGATCCGCATTGTAAAGCCGGCAGATAAGGCATCCATTCCGGTGAGCATGATCGAGGAGCTGCAGCAGCGGCTGTCGTTTCGATCCTTTGGCGACACCTATGTGGTCATCATCGAAGAAGCTCAGCAGATGCTGCCCCAGGCGCAGAACAAGCTGCTGAAGACCCTGGAGGAGCCTCTTCCGTCGGTGGTATTTCTTCTGCTGGCAGAAAATATCGATGCGCTGCTGCCCACGGTCGTGTCGCGCTGCACGGCTTACTGGCTGGAGGAGGCAGAGCCGCAGATCCGCGAGGAGCTTCAAAAGGCAGCCAAAGAATTCTGCAAGCTGATCCTGAAAAAAGAAGCCTTTTATAAGAAAAAGAGCTGTCTGAAAGCGGTCTTAGACGCCAAAGGCGAGGAACGGGAGCTTGCGCTGGAATTTCTTCTCGCTTTGGAAGACGCCCTGCGGGGCGAGATGTTCATCGCTGCCACTTTCAAAAAAACAGACGATATCAGCTGCCTTGCCGGGGCGCAGGAAGCCCTGACCGATGCCAGACGGTGTCTGAAGCAGCTGCACAATGTGGGATATACCATGAAGCAGCTTTGTCTGCGTGTATAAGGAGGAATCAATGGTAAGAGTCGCGTGTGTACGCTTTAAATCTGCCGGAAGAGTCTATTATTTCGATCCGGGCGATCTGCAGATCAAGGCCGGAAGCTTTGTTGTGGTGGAAACTGTCCGGGGCCTGGAATTCGGCATGCTTTCCACCGATATCATCGAGGTCGACGAAAGCAGTGTCATCTCTCCCTTAAAGCCCATCATCCGGGTCGCTACGCAGGAGGATATCACCCGCAATGCCGAAAACGAGGCAAAGAAACAGAAGGCGCTGGAGGTCTGCCAGGAAAAGATCCTCAAGCACGGTCTGGATATGAAGCTGGTCGATGTGGAATATACCTTCGACAACAGCAAGATCATCTATTACTTTACGGCCGAGGGGCGTGTTGATTTCCGCGAGCTGGTAAAGGATCTTGCCGGCGTATTCCGCATGCGCATCGAGCTGCGCCAGATCGGTGTTCGCGATGAAACGAAGATGATGGGTGGCATCGGCTGCTGCGGAAGAGATCTCTGCTGTCACAGCTGGCTGCCGGAATTCGAACCGGTGTCCATCAAAATGGCTAAGGTGCAGAATCTGTCGTTAAATCCCATTAAGATCTCGGGTATCTGCGGAAGACTGATGTGCTGCCTGCAGTATGAAAACGATAACTATGTGGAGTCTAAGAAGGGTATGCCCGAGATCGGTGAGATCATCGGCACCCGGGACGGCAAGGCGCTGGTCTGCGACGTGAACATTTTGAAGATGCAGATCAAGGCCCGTCTGATCCTGAACGACAATTACGAAGACAAGCCCGATAAGCTTTCTACCGAATACTATACCTACAGCAAAGAGGAGATCTCCCGCACAGAACGGCGCCGCGGCCGCAGCCAGGGTGAAAAGCAGAGCAGCAGCGATGCAAAGCTGGAGGCTGAAGCGGAAAAGCTGGAGCAAAAGGATCGCCATGAGCGGGAGGAACGGCGCGAAAAACCGGAAAAGCGCGACCGCCAGCCCCGTCAGGAGGGCGGAGCAGAGGAGGCGAAGGGAGCAAAGTCTTCCAAAGGCGTCAGACGCCACGACCGTCCCAGAAAGAACATGCACAAAAAGGAGTCCTTTGAGGCATCCTTAGCAGAACAGAATCATGGATCCGAAGCCTCTGAGAATTGATGAGATCGGCTTCGGGGGCATAAAGCTGCTGCAGGATCCTGCGCAATTCTGCTTCGGTGTGGATGCGGTGCTGCTGGCCCACTTTGCCCGTGCAGAAGAAACAGACCGTGTCTGCGAGCTGGGCAGCGGCAACGGAGCGGCATCCTTTATTCTCTATGCCAAATATCATCCCCGGCAGGTGACCGGCATCGAGCTGCAGGAGGGCCCTTATGCCCTTGCCAGCCGCACGGCAGTCATGAACGGTCTGGAAGATCATATCTCATTTCTTCACAGCGATATTCTCCAGCTGAAAATGCACCTGGCGGCAGAGACCATGGACCTTGTGATCAGCAATCCCCCCTATATGGAAAAAGGCAGCAGCCTGGTCAACCCGGAAAGCGAAAAAGGCATTGCCCGCCACGAGACCACCGCCGTTCTGTCTGATTTTATGAGAGAAGCCGCCCGTCTTCTTCGCGCCGGCGGAAGGCTGTGCATGGTGCACCGGCCGTTTCGCCTGGGCGATCTGATCGAATCGGCAAGAGCTGCCGGCCTGGAACCGAAAAAGCTGCAGGCCGTTGTGCCCAAAGCCGGGGCTGATGCAAACATCCTTTTGATGGAATTTGTGAAAGGTGCCGGCAAGGAGCTGCAGTTTCTTCCCCAGCTGGCCGTTCGCAATGACGACGGCTCGTATACCCAGGAGCTTCGCGCCATCTACGGCAGCTGGTACGGTCATCCCTTTTCGCCTGCGTCCTGCGGGAATAAGTAGCGACGAACGACCCTGCTGTGCTATAATAAAAAACAGCAGTTAACCCATTCCGAGAGGTAAACAGAATGAAAAAGAATCTGAAGATACTGGCGCTGCTGCTTGCAGCCCTGATGCTCTTTTCTGCCTGCGGTGCAAAAGAGGAGGTTCCCGAACCTGCTCCCGCGCCCACAGAAACGCCTGAATCGCTCAAGCTTCCCGAGGAACCGGAGCCTGCTCCTGCGCCGGAACCGGAGCCTGAACCGGTAAAGTATCAGAATCCTCTGTCAGGACTGGAAACGGATGAAGATCTTTCGTTAAACCGCCCCTATGCGGTCATGATCAATAACATCAAGGATGCCCAGCCCACCATGTCGACCGCAAAGGCTGACATCATCTACGAATATATCGCAGAGGGCGGCATCACCCGACTGCTGGCCATCTTCCAGAGCCTGGATGGCGTCGGCACCATCGGTACCGTGC
>JABUTE010000042.1 GCA_021443825.1 Bacillota bacterium | reverse complement strand
AGCATTTCTTCTACAGCAAGGCTGTCTTCGTTACGTTGGGTGATCATTGGGGCTGCCTTTCTCCCTGCTGAAACAGGTAGAGCACCGTTGCAAAGCGAACATAACGGCCGTGCTTCAGCTCGACATCGTTTCCCTTGGGAATGCGCACAAAAGAGGCCGGATCGGCCGGGTCGGTTCCAAACCAGGTGCCGTTGAGGCTTTCGTCTTTAATATAGAGCCTGCCGTCCGCTGCCGCGGTAACGGTGGCATGAAAACGGCTGACAGTGTGGGCCGCCGGATCCTGAGGGATCACCAGATCGCAGCGGGGCGAAAAGCCTGCGACGAAGATCTTTGTTTTCACCGGGGTAACGGTGCCGCCTGCGATGCTGATAAAGCAGGGATAGCCTTCGGAAAGCCGCTCGATGGCCTGCTGCGGGGGCAGACAGATGGCCTCTTCCGGGGTGGCCTGCATCTCTTCGGTCAGTTCAGCGGTGTTCAGTTCTTCCGTGGCGGTCAGCCGGGGATCGTTCATCGGCGCGCTCCTTTTTCTTATATAGACCCAGTATAGCAGAGGGATTGCCTGAAAGGTCTTACTTCTTTCTGCAACCGCAGGGGGAATGCTATCGTTTTTTTCGATAGCTTATGAAAAAAAACACGGAGTTTTGCATATCACAGGACAAACAAGCGGGAAAGGCTGCTGTCGAGCCGGTATTTGAAGACCTTTCCGGTGGCGTTTTCGCGAAAATAGATCACGCTGCCGCTGACGGCAACGCAGGTCATGGGCCCGCGTTTGCGGTTGGTCAGCACCGTTCCCGGCGTCAGCTTTTTCAGAGCGGGATCCAGCTTTTTCGGAGCTTCAAATTCCAAAACGGTGAGAAGGATGGCGTCGCCGTAGCGCTGCGCCTTTTTCTCGCCGATGCCCGAAATCGCCAGAAGCTCTGCCTTTGTGCGGGGCTTTTTTTCTGCGATCCGGTGCAGCACAGCATCGCTGAAGATGATATAGGCAGGCTGCTTTTCTCTTGCGGCCTGGGCCTTGCGCCATTCCTGCAGCCGGTAGAGCAGCTGGGCGTCTTTGGGCGCCCTGGGAGAAAGAGACTCTGCCTTGGGGAGGGGCTTTTTTTCTTTGCGCTGCTGCACGAAGAAGGTCTCTTTGTTTTTAAACAGCAGAGCGGTGCGCTCCTGATCGGCGATGGAAAGGGTCGCATAGGCATCGCCTGCGGCCCTTGCATAGCCGCTGTCGATAAGGGCGGTGAGCAGGCGGCGCACCTGCTGCTCGCTTTGGCCCTGCAGCAGGCCGAAGGTGGTCTGGCTTTGCAGCTGAAGCCCTTCCATGGAAGGGGGCACCTCGCCTCTAAGGCAGGCGCTTACGGCAGCCAGGCCCAGCCTTCCGTCGTTGCGAAAGATGCACGAGAGAGCCTTGCGGGCGTCCTCGGTGGCATCGATGCGCTCGTAATTCTCCAGGCAGTTGGAGCAGTTGCCGCAGTTGGCAGGAGCCTTCTCTCCGAAATACTCCAGCAGCACCCTGCGCAGACAGTCTTCGGTCTTAGCATAGCGGATCATGGCCTTCAGGCGAAGCTCGTCCTGCTCTTTGACGGTCTTTTTCTGCTCTTCGGTCAGCTGGTCGTTGTCGCTGTTTTCGATGAACCAGCGGCAGGTATGCACATCCTGCGCATTGTAGAACAGATAGCAGTCGGAGGGCAGTCCGTCGCGGCCGGCGCGCCCGGCCTCCTGGTAATAGCTCTCCAGGCATTTGGGCATGTTGTAATGGACCACGAACCGCACGTTGGATTTGTCGATGCCCATGCCGAAGGCATTGGTGGCCACCATCAGGGGGCAGTCGTCGTTGATGAAGGCCTCCTGGTTTTCTTTGCGCTCGGCGTCGGTGAGCCCGGCGTGATAGCGGGTGGCCGCAAAGCCCCTGTCTTGCAGCTTGTCGCAAACCTCTTCGACGGTCTTTCGGGTGGAGCAATAGATGATGCCCGAATCGTTTCGGTGCTGCAGCAGAACAGAAAACAGGGCTTCCTTTCGGCTTTTGGGCCGGCTGGTGTGAAAGGTCAGGTTGGGCCGGTCGAAGCCGGTGGTCAGGGTGAAGGGGTCGTTCAGCTTTAAGATGCGGATCACGTCGCCTCGCACCTTGTCGGTGGCGGTTGCCGTAAAGGCGCAGGTAACGGGGCGCTGCGGCAGAGCTTCGATAAAGGGGGCGATGTTCAGATAGCTGGGGCGAAAATCCTGCCCCCATTGGGAAACGCAATGGGCTTCGTCTACGGCCACCATGGCGATGGGCAAGGTCTTGCACATGGCCAGAAAGCCGGGCAGCAAAAGCCGCTCCGGCGCCGCATAGAGCAGCTTGTAGCGACCGCTTCGGATGCCGAACAGCACCTCCTTCGCCTCGTCTTCTTCCAGCGAGCTGTTAAGAAAGGCGGCGGGAATGCCTGCCTGGGTCAGGGCAGCGACCTGATCCTTCATCAGCGAGATGAGAGGCGATACCACAATGGTGATGCCCTCCATGGCCATGGCGGGAACCTGATAGCAGATGGATTTGCCTGCGCCGGTGGGCATGATGCACATGGCGTCGCGGCCCTGCAGCAGATGATCGATGATCTCTTCCTGGCCGGGGCGAAAGGCGCTGTAGCCGAAGTATTTTTTCAGAATGGTCTCTTTTGTCATCATGGATGTAATTATAGACGCCCTTGTCGTTTCTGTCAAATATTGGAAATTTATGCCGCCTGAAATCGCAGAAAAGACCGTCTGCCCGATGGCCGGGCAAACCATCGTTCATAGACGATGAACATATGGAAAACTATTGCTGAAACAGCTCTTTTGCCAGCGCCATACGGCTGATCACGGGAACGCCGAAGGGGCAGCGCTGCTCGCAGCCGCCGCAGCCGATGCAGTCCGAAGCCGTTTTCTCCAGCTCCAGATAATGGGCTTTGACCGAAGCCGGAACCTGTGGCTGCATCACTGCCAGATCGTACAGCTTGTTGACCATGGCGATGTCGATATCCATGGGGCAGGGCTTGCAGTGGTTGCAATACATGCATCGTCCGCTGAAGGCATGCATGGGCGCTGCCGCCAGAACCGGTGCATAGGCCTTCTCTTCTTCGGAGGCGGTCTCGTAGCGGACGGCTTCCTCCACCTGCTCCGGCTGGGTATAGCCCACCAGAACGGAGCAGACCGCCGGCCTGGTCAGGGCATAGTGCAGGCACTGCACCGGGGTGAGGGCCACCTTAAAGGGAGAGGCTGCCGCATCCAGCAGTCGTCCGGCAGCATAGCCCTTCATGACGGTAATGCCGATGCCCCGCTCCTCGCAGAGGGCATAGAGCTCGGCCCGCTCCGGGTTCATGCCCATCAGGGCTTGGTCGTATTCTTCTTTGAACAGCTCGTTTAGATCGTCATTGGAGGGATTCAGATCGAAGGCGGGATTGACCGAGAACATGAGCATCTCGATCTCGCCCGACAGCACGGCAGCCTTGGCGGCTGCCGGATTGTGGGAGCCCATGCCCACATGGCGAATGATGCCTTTTTCTTTCAGCTGGCGCACGTAGTCCATATAAGGGCTTTGCAGCAGCTCCTCGAACTCCTTTACGGAGTCCACATAGTGGATCATGCCCAGATCGATGTAGTCGGTCTGCATCCGGTCGAGGAGATCCTGAAAGGCGACGCGGCATTTTTCGGCGTCACGGGTCTTCACATACTGACCGTCCTGCCAGGTGGAGCCGATGTGGCCCTGCAGGATCCATTTCTCCCGGTGGCCGGCAAGGGCATTGCCGATCCTGGTGCGAACGCCCGGCTCTGCCATCCAGCAGTCCAGAATGTTGATGCCCCGGTCTTGCGCTGCGCGGATGATGGCGGTGCAGGTATCCTGATCGAGGCGCTCCATCCATTCGGCGCCCAGGCCGATCTCGCTGACCTGAAGTCCGGTGTTTCCTAATGCTCTGTATTTCATACGATCCTCCTTGGCGGCCGTGGGCCGGCTCGATGACGTTGTTTTTTTCATTATACCGATATACGCCGTTCTTTGGCAACAGACAACGCCCTGCAGCAAGGAAAGACCCGGAAGAAGCCAGGTCCTCCGGGTCTTTTCTTAAGTCTATCGTCGATAGACGATCAATCCAACATTTTTCGAATATTTTGAAGTCTGTTCAGCGCTTCGTTTAAGGTGTCGTCCACCTTGGCAAAGTGAAGGCGCACGATGCCGTGCACCGGCTCGTTGAAGAAGGAGCTGCCGGGAACGACGGCGACCCCCAGCTTCTTTGCCATGGCGACGCAGAATTCCTCGTCGGTCTGATCCTTTTTCATGAAGGGGCTCATATCGGCAAGCACGAAATAGGTGCCCTCCGGTTCGGTAAAAGGAATTCCGATGGAGCGAAAACCGTTGCAGAACAGATCCTTCATGTGGGTGTAGTGGGCGGTGAACTCCTCGTAGTAGCTATCAGGCAGGGTGAGTCCGGTAACGGCAGCCTCCATCAGCGGGGCGGGATTTCCCACCGTGTTGAAGTCGTGGTACTGCTTGATCCGGTCCATGATCTGTTTGCAGGCGGTCACGTAGCCCAGGCGCCAGCCGGTGATGGAATAGGTCTTGGAAAGGGAGTTGCACGAGATGGTGCGCTCCCACATGCCGGGAAGAGACGCCATATAGACCATCTTATGCCCCTCGTAGACGATGTATTCGTATACCTCGTCGGTGATGCAGAACACATCGTATTTTTTGCAAAGGTCTGCGATGACGGTCATTTCCTCCAACGTGAAGACGCGGCCGCTGGGATTGGCCGGGTTGCAGAGGATGATGGCCTTGGCACCCTTTTTGAATTCCTCCTCCAGCACGTTGGCATCGAAGCGGTAGGTGGGCGGAATCAGGGGCACGAAGACAGGCTCGCAGTCGCAGAAGATGGTCTGGGCCTTGTAGTTTTCAAAAAAGGGCGAGAACATGACCACCCGGTCGCCGGGGTTGGTCAGGGCGAACAGGGTGTCGACCATGGCTTCGGTGGAGCCGATGGTTGCCAGCACCTCCGTGTCGGGGTCGACGGTTCGGCCGAAATGCTCGCTGCATTTGGCGGCCACGGCCCGACGGTAGTTGACGGCGCCGAAGGTGATGGGATACTGGTGGGGACCGTTATAGGAGACCTGGGCCAGCCGGTCCAGCAGCTGCTTTGGGGGATCAAAATCAGGAAAGCCCTGGGCCAGATTGATGGCGTCGTTTTCAAGAGCGACGCGGGTCATCATACGGATCAGAGAGCTGTTGAATTTGGGGTTTCTGGTACTCATCTGCTGCATAGAAATACCTCCTTGTGTATAAATGATATGTCTTTACCGATCGGACGCTGCGGAAGCTCCGCTGTTACATCCTCAAAAATAAAAGATAAAGACCATTTTAATGCATTTTGTTCGTTCTGTAAATATAAGATTTCGCTTAAATAATATTCACAAAAATATAAAATGCAAAAACATTCCGGATATGGGATAATAAAAGATAAGGATCAATCGTTAAAGCACGGCTTTGGACGAATCGGGCGATGCCTTTGCTAGCACCCGGTCCAAAGCCTTTATCGGCAGAGCTTCCGCCGACGCCAGGCGCACCGCTCTGCCGCATCAAGAAGGAGAAATCATATGTCTATCGAAAGAGTTTGCATCCGTTCCGTCGATCAGCACGAGGCTGAATTTATCGAAATGGCAAAGGCCATCTGGGAAAACCCCGAGGTGGGCTACAAAGAGTTTTTCGCATCCCAGCTGTATGCAGAGGCTCTGAAGAAATACGGCTTTGCCGTCGAGCTGGGTGCTTTCGGCATGCCCACCGCCATCCGCGCCGTCTGGGGCAAGGGCTATCCTTCCATCGGTTTCTGCGGAGAATACGATGCGCTGCCCGGCCTTTCCCAAAAGCTGGTTCCCCACAAGGAGCCTGTGGTCGAAGGCGGTGTGGGCCACGGCTGCGGTCATAACCTGCTGGGCGTCGGCTGCCTGGCCGCCGCCGTTGCATTAAAGGAAGAGCTGGAAAGCACCGGCAAAGAAGGCACCGTCGTCTTCTACGGAACCCCGGCCGAAGAGCTGCTCACCGGCAAGGGCTTCATGGCCAAGGAAGGCGCCTTCCGCGACGTAGATGTGATGATCGCATGGCATCCCGGCGCAGCCTCCCGCATTTCGCTGGGCTCCATGAACGGGGTCGAGGGACTGGTGGTCAAGTTCCACGGCAAGACCGCCCACGCAGCTATGAACCCCCAGGACGGCAGAAGCGCTCTGGACGCCCTGCAGCTGATGAACATGGGCGTGGAGTTTTTGCGTGAGCATGTCACCTCCGACATCCGCATCCATTACGTCATCACCAGAGGCGGCATGGTTCCCAACATCGTTCCCGATCTTTGCGAAGGAAAGTATATGGTAAGAGGTCTGGACCGCGAGGTGATCGTCGACGTGATGAACCGGGTCAAGGACTGCGCAGAGGGCGCTGCCAAGATGACAGGCACCACTGTAGAGTTCGTTCCCGAGGGCGGCGTTTATCCCACCATGCAGAATAAGGTTCTGGCCGATGTGATGCAGCAGGTCAGAGAGCAGCTTCCTGCCATCGAATATACCGAAGAAGAGCTGAAGTGGGCCGATGAGATGAACCGCACCAATCCCCGGTTCCGCGAGGGCATGGTACCTGTCGACAGCACCGTTCTTCCCGTGATCTATGCCAACAATGCCGCCTCCAGCGATTTCGGCGACGTTATGCATATCGTTCCCGCCGTCAATATCACCGAGACAACATCCGCACTGCTTTCCGGAGGTCACTCCTGGATGATCACCGCCTGCTCGGGAAGCTCCATCGGCTTTAAGGGCATGCTGCGGGCCGGAAAGGTCATGGCTGCCGGCGCCATGGCACTGGTCGACGACCATTCTCTCGTCGAAAAGGCAAAGGAAGAATTTAAGCAGGCCATGAAGGGCACCGAATACATCTGCCCCATCACCGACGATATTCCCAAGCCCTTCTAACATCGCGACCCTGACTTTTGGAGGAACCATGAGCCGTTTAGGATTCGTTTTTGATCAGACCAGATGCATCGGCTGCAATGCCTGCCAGATGGCCTGTAAGGACGCCCACGATCTGGAAAGAGGCGTCTTCTTTCGAAGGGTGCAGACCCTGGAATATGAAAAACACGGTAAGGTGCTGACTTCTGCCTATTCGGGCAGCTGCAACCATTGCGAAAAGGCCGCCTGTGTGGACATCTGTCCCACAGGCGCCATGCACCATACGGAAGACGGCACCGTGGGCCACGACCGCAGCAAATGCATCGGCTGCGGCAGCTGCACCTGGGCCTGCCCTTACGGCAGTGTTACCTTAAGCCAGAAGCAGGGCTGCGCCGTCAAGTGCGATTCGTGCCGCGAGCGCCGCGCAGAAGGTAAGAACCCCTACTGCGTCGATGCCTGCCTGACCCACTGCCTGCAGTTCGGAGACCTGGAGCATCTGACGAAGGACTCTCCCCGGGAGTATGCCGACGCGTTGGACATTCTGCCCGACCCTGCCATCACCTGTCCCTCCCTGAAGATCCGAAAGCGGGTGCCCCTTCATGAGTAAACGGTATGTGATCTTAGGCTGCGGCATTGCCGGCCTGACCGCAGCAGAGACCCTTCGCAGCCTGCAAAAAGACGCGCAGATCACGGTGATCGGAAAAGAGCCCCTGCCGGCCTATAACCGCACCATGCTGAGCAAGACCTTGTTTCGCACCTTCCGAAGCGAGCCGCTGCTGATCCGCGATGATGCATGGTACCGGGCGCAGCAGATCGAGCTGATCACCGGAAAGGAAGCCTCCCTGATCGACCGAAGAGACCACCGGGTCTACCTGGGCGACGGTTCATCGGTAATATACGATAAACTCATATATACACTAGGTGCACGGCCCTTTATGCCTTCGGGTGCGGCGCTGCCTGACGGCGTTCTGACCCTGCGCACCGATACAAGCGTCAAAAGCATCCACCGGTTTGCCTCGGTGGCGCAAAACGCGGTGGTGATCGGTGCCGGCGTCATCGGCATGGAGCTGGCCTGGGAGCTGAAAAAGTATTGCGGCCATGTGACCGTGATCGAGGCTGCCCCCCGTCTGATGAGCCGCCAGCTGGACGAAGAAGCGGCTTCCTTTATGGCCGATCGCCTGCAGGAGGCCGGCATCACCCTTTATACCGGCTGCACCGCCGACTCCTATCAGGCAAATGAATTCGGACGGCTGACGGGCGTTTGCCTTTCCAACGGGCAGACCGTGCCCGCCGAGGTCGCTGTGCTGTGCGCCGGCGCTGTTCCCAACAGGCGTCTTGCCGGCGAGGCCGGTCTTGCCTGCGGCAGGGGCGTTCAGGTGGACAGCTGCCTGCAGACCTCCGATCCGGATATCTTTGCGGCGGGCGATTGCATCGAGGCCCCCTGGCCCAATCCCCAGCTTTGGACTCACGCCATCGAAACGGCGAAGCTGGCAGCCGAAAATGCCTGCGCAAAAGGGGCCCTGAAAGCCTTTGCGCCCCGGTCCTTCGATGTGGTGCTCAACACCATGGGAACGGCCCTGTTTTCCTGCGGCACGGTTGCAGGCGAAGGCGTCAGCGGCCGGCGCATGGAGCCTGCCCTGCCGGCCGATACCTTCCGGGTCAACCCAAGGCAGTCGCAGCAGGCCTTTGAAAAGCGCTTTTATCAAGACGGCACCCTGTGCGGCGCCATTCTCATCGGCGATCTGACCCGCATGGGCGAGATCAAACGGCAGCTGAGCGGAAAGGAGAACCGGACCCATGCTTAACCTGTATCTGGCAGCAGCGGAATTTTTCGAAGGGCCGCAAAAGGCACTTCCCTTGATGAGAGCCTTCGGCGAGACGGCTTCCGATCGGGAATGCCGCCTGGAATACGACTATCTGTTTCGGGGCTGCGACGCCGACTTTTGCCCTCCCCTGTGGGCCTCGGTCTGTAAAGAAGACAAGGTCTTAAACAATGCTACCACTCTGGAGGTCATCCAGTTCTGCCACAGATGGGGCTACGAGCCCCGCTCTGTCGACTTCAACCCCAAAGACTACATCGGAGAGCAGTTCTCGTTTCTTGCCTATCTGACCACCAAAGGGGAATACGATGACGACGCAAGCTTTGCGGCGGAGGAGTTCCTTCATCGCTTTACGCTGGATAATATCCGCGACCTTTGCGAGGCTGTCGAAAAGAGAGGCACCTTTGCTTCGATCCTGAGGATCCTGCAGGTGATCCGCATGGGTGCGGCAGGCTTTCTGCGGGAGGTTTCCGATGCAGGTCTTCTGATGCCGCAGGAAGAGGATCCCTTTGCCCACCTGGCCGATCTGCCGGTGGTTCCCATCGCCGACGCTCCTGCCGTGACGATCAACACCGCCGGCATCAACAACTGCGGCGGCAAGTGCGTGCTGCGCCCCACCGTGCAGGAGGGCTGCCTGCTGCGCATCGAAAGCGATGAGAGCAGCAACAGTCCCCAGATCCGCGCCTGCCTGCGGGGCAGAAGCTACCGCAAGACCTATTATTCCCCCCAGCGGCTGCGCTACCCCATGAAGCGGGCCGGCAAGCGGGGTAGCGGAAGGTTTGAGCGCATCAGCTGGGAAGAGGCTGCCGATCTGATCAGCAGCCAGTGGATCCGCATCCGCGACACCTACGGACCCCAGAGCCGCTTCTCCAACTATTCCACCGGCGTTACCGGCGTGTTCCGCCCCTCCAGCCTGACCAACCGTCTGCTGGCCCTGGACGGCGGCTATCTCGATTTCTTTAATTCCTACAGCTCGGCGCAGGTGGCCTACATGACGCCCTATATCTACGGCACTGCCACCATCGGAAGCAGCCCGCAGCAGCTGCTCAACGCAAAGCTGGTTGTCTTTTGGGGCGACAATTCCGCAGAGACCATCATCGGAACCGAAAAGAATTACTATATGTCGCAGCTGAAGAGCCGGGGCATTCAGGTGATCTGCATCGATCCCCGCATGAGCCAGACCGCCGTCGCCTATGCCGACGAGTGGGTGCCCATCCGCCCGGCCTCCGACGCAGCCCTTGCCGACGCCATCGCCTGGGTGCTCTGGAGCGAAAACCTGCAGGATCAGGCCTTTATGGACAAATATTGCATCGGCTTTGACGAAGACCACATGCCGGAAGGCATTCCCGCCGGCGAAAGCTACAAAAGCTATATCTTCGGCGCAAAGGATGGCATTGAAAAAACGCCTGCCTGGGCCTCCGCCATCTGCGGTATTCCCGAAGAGACCATTTTCCGCCTGGCCCGCCTTATGGGCACCGTCAAGCCTGCCACCATCGTTGCCGGCTACGGACCGCAGCGCCACCGCAACGGTGAGCAGAATGCCAAGGGGGTCTGCACCCTGGCCTGCATGACGGGCAACGTGGGCATTCCCGGCGGCAATGCCGGCTCCATCCTCATGACGAAGGAGCATACAACGCCTGCCAACCGGGTGGCGCCGGTAAAGAATCCGGTGACGGCCAAGATCCCCTCGTTCCTTTGGACCAAGGCCATCGACCGGCCCGAAGAGATCCGCCCCAGAGAAGACCGTCTGAAGGGAGCCGAAAAGCTGGAAAGCGGCATCAAGATGCTGTTTAACATCGCCGGCAACATTCTGATCAACCAGCATTCCGACATCAACGACACCATGCGTGTGCTCAGCGACGAAAGCAAGTGCGAGTTCATTCTCTGCACCGACGTGTTCATGACGCCCAGCGCCCGGTGGGCCGATGTGCTGCTGCCGGGAGCCTGCGTGTTCGAGCAGGACAATTTCGTGGCGCCCTGGCGGGGCAATAATTTCGTGCTTCGCAACAACAAGGTGGTGGAGCCGCTCTTTGAGAGCCGCTTCGAGTGGGAGTGGCTGAAGGAGGTGGCAAAGCGGCTGGGTCTTTACGAGGAATTTACCGCCGGCATGCCCGATTCCATGGACTGGCTGAAAGAAAATTACCGTCTGCTGCGGCTGGAGGAGCCGGAGCTTCCCGACTGGGATACCTTTACCCGGCTGGGCGGCTGGCAATACAGCGACCAGATCTCGTTCATCGCCTTTGAAAAGGAGATCGCCGATCCGCAGCACCATAAGTTTCCCACCCCGTCGGGAAAGATCGAGATCTTTTCCAAAGCACTGTACGATTTCGGGCAGGAAGACATTCCGGCCATTCCCCGCTATGTCAGCTGCTCCGAAGGGCCCGACGACCCGCTGCGGGCAAAATATCCCCTGCAGCTGATCGGCTGGCACACCAGAAGGCGCTGCCATTCCATTCACGACAACAACGAGTGGCTGGACGAGATCGAGATGCCCGGCGTGTGGATCCACCCCCAGGATGCGGCCCAAAGAGGCATCGCCAACGGCGACCTTGTCAATATTTACAACGACCGGGGCTGCGTGCGCATTCCCGCCATCGTAACGACCCGCATCGCAAAAGGCGTTGCCGCCATGTCGCAGGGAGGCTGGTTTACGCCGGATGAAAAGGGAGTCGATACCCGCGGCTCTATCAACGTGCTCACCGGAATGGAGCCTTCTCCCCTTGCCAAGGGCAATCCTCAGCATACCAATCTGGTCCAGATCGAAAAGGCCTGATCTGCAGGGGGATTCTCCGCAGAGAGGGTCTTTGCCTCTGCGCATGCAGACCAAAGCCCTTCGATCAGTGCCGTTTGTTTTGAGCGGATGACAAGTATTGCAGAAAGGAATGACAAGGATGAAAAGAAAGTTTTATAGTATCGCACTTTCTATATGTGTATTTATTTCTTCTGTATCAACGATGCAGGCTGCAGATAGGCGTAACATAGTGGGGAACGGCACTTCTCTTGACGATGAGATTGTCGAGGTGACTAAGTGTGTGCTTCAGTTTATGGAGCCTGAAAAGGATCTATATAGTATGGGAAACGTGAACTTTTCTTCTCTATATTTAGGCGCACAAATCCCTGCATATGTAGTAAAGTCAACAGGACTTGTTGCAGAGACAGACATTCTGTACTATCCGATCATGAGCGGATCGGAGTGGATTGCAACAGCTATTGTTACAGCAGACTCCCGAGGGCATTTAAATGTTCAGATCTCAACAGATTATGCAAAATGCTATGAAGAAAGCGTCTTAACTGAAATCGCATTTGTTTTTGATGATACCTCTGCGTATGTGGTGACAGAGCAAGATACGATAATGGTAGCCACTGCTCCCAATCCGATGCCCGAAAGAGGCAGTATCCAGAACTATTCAGGAAGAATAAATTTAAACCGAACGGAACTAATTGCAAAATATGCAGTAGGAGGGGGATGTATTAATTCGACTCGATCTTTCGATAACCAGTATTATTTGCAGGTCCCTTGCATTCAGCAGGCGGCAAATTCGCTTCAGTGTTGGGCTGCTTGCATCGCATCGATAAGGGGGTATTACGGAACAACAACTACGATCGATGATGTCTATACAAAAGCGGGTGTGACAAAGTATTTGGGTGCTAATATATATACAGCGTCGAATACGTTGGAATCTTATGGCTTTACTGTAACGAACAGGTGGGCGGGCAGTTATAACTGGTATCAATTAAGAACCGCCATTTATTCGAACGAGACCCCCGTTTATGCCGGTTGTTCGTATACACAAACTAGTGGGCATGCCGTTGTCATCAGAGGTTTTTATGTATATCAGAATATTTCTCAGGTGGGAATTATTTCATATATGGATCCTGTAACAGGCACTTATGTTGCAAGTTCTGTAGCCACGGATGGGGAATTCTACTATGTGCCCAGTGGAGGCGATGCCCAATATACGATGAGTTCTTTTTTAGAAGTTGCGGAGTAAGAACATGAAAAAATCGCTGTTGACAGAACTTATCGTCGGGCTGGTTTGCCTCGTTGGTTTTTTGGCGTTTACTGGAATTGAGCGAACAGATTTTCTTTCGGAAAAAGCTTTGGCTGGAAGTGAATTGTATATCCATAATGTAACATGTTCTGAGATCTATGAGATGCGAACAGTAGAAGATGCTACGTATCTGAAAAAAATAGTGGAATTAAGTGTTACTGCTATACAATTCAGACCTGTTATATCAGTAGATCTGATACTTGGCGCAATGCCGGATGCGTACTATGTTTTCGATACCGGGGCAGTAAAATATACATTTGAGTTTTTTGATGTTGATAAACAGCTGGATATCGGCTATGTGCATCGAGAAGACCCGCTGATTGCCGTGGCGAAATCAGTCATTTCCGATACAGCTCAGGATAGTGATGAGTGGGCATGGTTTTGCAGGTTATCTGCAGCGAATTATGCGGAATTATATGAGATGATACAAACGTATGCCGAAGGTGCGATTGTAAAATGAAGAATTAGAAAAGTGTTCCACTGCTGTTCCGTGAAGGCTCGCTTCGGGTTCCTCTGCTCACTTACATAGATTCCGACAGAAAAAGGACACATGGCCGAAAAGCCGTGTGTCCTTT
>JABUTE010000028.1 GCA_021443825.1 Bacillota bacterium | reverse complement strand
TCGCCTTCGTAGAAGGTCTTCATGCCCTCGGCATGCCAGAACATCTCAAAGGCGTTGCTTGCCCGAAGAGGCTCGCTGGCGCCGTAGCCCACATGAAAGGCGATGTCTTTGCAGATGGACAGATCCCAACGAAGGGAACCGCTGCCGCACATATATTCGGGATGGGCCAGGGCCTCCTGCGGGGCGACAAAGATGCACCCTCTCGTTTCCGTTTCGCTTAAAAAGCAATCGTCTGCA
This sequence comes from Bacillota bacterium, assembly GCA_021443825.1. Taxonomy (GTDB): domain Bacteria; phylum Bacillota; class Clostridia; order Peptostreptococcales; family Anaerovoracaceae; genus RGIG2707. The sequence goes on along the minus strand of JABUTE010000028.1, from coordinate 13,133 downwards.
GTGACCGTAAAGGGAACCCCGTCGCTGACCTTAGCATCGCTCCAGGAAAAGAAGCGATGAAGCTGTACCGCGTCCTCCCCCCATGTGCCTGCCTTGACCATCACATAGGACGGCCTTCGGCCTGCCTGCTGATTTTCCTTCAACTGCCCCAGCACGGGAGTCTCTTCTCCCAATGCCGGGTTGCAGGTAAAAAACTCGATAAAGAAGGGTTTTTCGGCGCCGGTAACGGCATGCCTTGCGGTGAAGGAATGCCACCACCAGTCATAGCCGCGGGTCGCCAGAGGGCCCTTCAGCATGAATGCATTCCGGGAAATATCGTGGATGTTGCTCATGGTGTGAAACCCTAATTGTAAGCGTTATTGATCCTGGCCGCGCAAACGGAAGAATCTCCATTTGCCCTGCCGATAACGCATGAAGATCATGGCGGTACGAATGACCTGATCGCCAACCAGTGCGTACCAGGCGCCCATCAGGCCCAGATCCAATACCTTGATGCACAGGTAGCCTAAAGAGCATCTGACGATAATGGTAGTAACGAAGATGACCATGGCCGTATATTTGGTATCGCCTGCGCCGCGCAATGCACCTGCTGTAACGAACTGAGAGGACTGCAGCGGCTGGGTAAAGCCGATCATGATCAGGATCTGGCCGCCCAAAGCGATGATCTCGGGAGTGCTGTTGTAAATGCTGACGATTCCTCTTCCGAAGAAGATGAAGCAGCCGCCGATGACACAGGAGAGCAAAAAGCTGAGGGTCCTGGTCATGCGGGTGTAATTATCGGCCATATCCAGACGCTGCTTGCCAAGGCTTTGCCCCATCAGGGTGGTGGCAGAGTTGGAGAAGGCCATGCCGCTCATAAAGGACAGCGACTGGATGTTCATGCAGACCTGGTGGGTGGCATAGGCGATGTCGCCCAGGCTGGTGACCATTCTGGTATAGATGATGATACCGATACGCATGAACAGCTGCTCGATCATGGAAGGAAGGCCGATGGTCAGCACGTTGGACATGATATCCTTATCAAATACGAATTTTTCTTTCAGATCCAGGTAGACGTAGCGGCTCTTCTTCAGCATCAAAGAGATGGCGATGACAAAGGCGACGAACTGACCGATGATGGTCGCAAGAGACGCGCCTGCGATGGTCATGTAGGGGAAGCCGAACTTGCCGTAGATCAGCAGATAGTTGAAAACGGCATTGACCACATTGGCGATGGTGTTGTAGATCATGGGCATGCGGGAATCGCCGATGGCCCGAAGCGTCGATGTGATGGTATTGGTCAGCATCAGCGGAATAAAGCCTGCCATCTGAATGCGGAAATAGGTGACCGCATAAGCGATGGTCGCTTCGGAAATGCCCTGCCCTGCGATAAAGGTGATGAAGGGCTTGGCGAAAACAGTACCGACGGTCATCATGATCGCCGACAGGATCAGGTTGAACAGCATGGCCTGCTTAAAGGTCTGGTTAGCCTTTTTCTGATCGCCCATGCCTCTGTAGCGGGCGACGATGGCCGTGGTGCCCGTATTGATCGCCATCAGGGCGGTCATCAGAATAAACTTGGGATTCATGCAAAGACCGACGGCAGACAGCCCCTGCACGCCCAGATCTCCGGGAAGACGGCCTACCATGACCTGGTCGACCATGCTGGTCAGGGAGGTGAGCGTCAGCTCTACCAGAGAAGGCAATGCGATGGTGATGATGTCGCTGTACATCATCTTTTTGTGAACGCCTTCCGGAAGAGGATATTTTTTATATTTTCCCTCGTTTTCGGCGTCGATCTCGCCAAACGGCAGACTATCCAGTGTCGTTTTGACTACTTTCTGTTTTGATTCCATAGATTCTCCTTTTTCTTCTGTATTCTAACCAGGATATTATACTACGGATACGCCTCATGGAGTATGTGTGGAATCTGTGAAGAAAAAAGGAGAGCCCTGGGGGCTCTCCTTTGAATGATTGTTTTGCTGCAGACGGATTATGCTTCTTCGAACTGATCCTTGCCGACACCGCAGAGGGGGCAAGCGAAATCTTCGGGAAGATCGGCAAATTCTACGCCGTTGTTTTCTTCGGGATCATATACATATCCGCAGATCTTGCAAACATATTTCATATGAAAACTCTCCTTTTATGGAAACGGTCGGATCAGACTACTTGAAATATCTCTCCAGCAGGCCCTTGAATGCCTTGCCGTGTCTTGCCTCATCGCGAGCCATTTCGTGAACGGTATCGTGGATGGCATCCAGACCGAGCTCCTTAGCCTTCTTCGCCAGAGCGGTCTTGCCTGCGGTTGCGCCGTTTTCAGCTTCGACTCTCATTTCCAGATTCTTCTTGGTGCAGTCGGTTACGACTTCGCCCAGCATTTCAGCAAACTTAGCTGCATGCTCTGCTTCTTCGTAAGCGGCCTTTTCCCAATACAGACCGATCTCGGGATAGCCTTCTCTGTGAGCGACTCTTGCCATAGCCAGATACATACCGACTTCGCTGCATTCGCCTTCAAAGTTTGCTCTCAGACCTTCTACGATTTCGGGATCAACGCCCTTGGCAACGCCGACTACATGCTCGGCAGCCCATGCCATAGCGGTCTCTTCCATCTTGTTAAACTTGTCTGCGGGAACCTTGCACTGGGGGCAGGCTTCGGGAGCCTGGTCGCCTTCGTGAACATAACCGCATACGGAACATACCCATTTCATAGTAGTTTACCTCCTGATAAATATTAAACGCGTAGAAATAAGAATTATTCTTAATTTCTATACATACTATAAAACAAGTGACCCTTCTTGTCAACCCTATTTTTCAGATGCATTGAAAGCTCTCATAAATCTCCATTTACCGGTATTGTAATGGCAGATGATCAGCAGCGTACGCAGCATCTGGTCGGCAAAGATGGCAAGCCATGCGCCCCAGAGCCCCAGCCCCAGATAATTGATGAACAGGATCGCCAGGCCACTGCGCACCAGAAGCACCGTAATGAAGATGACCATGGCAGAGAATTTGGTGTCGCCGGCGCCCCGCAGGCCGCCGTTGGTGATGAACTGCTGGTTCTGGAAGGGCTGCATGAAGGCGACGAACATCAGGATCTTGGAGCCCAATGCGACTACCTCCGGCGTTTCGTTATACAGCCAGACCACGCTTCCGCCGAAGAAGAAGAGGAAGGAGGCCAGTGCCACGGCACAGATAAGCCCCAGATGACGGGTATGGCGCACATAGACATCGGCCATATCGTAGCGTCCTTTTCCCAGCGACTGCCCCACCAGGGTGGTGGAACCGTTGGAGAAGGCCTGCCCGATCATAAAGCTCATGGACTGGATGTTCATACAGATCTGGTGGGTCGCATAGGCAGTATCGCCCAGGCCTGCGACCGTTCTGGTAAAGATCATAACGCCGGCCCGCATGAACAGCTGCTCCACCATGCTGGGAAAACCGATGGTGATGACGCTTTTCAGCAGATCCTTATCGATATAGAATTTTTCTTTCAGATCGAGATAGACAAAGCGGGTCTTGGAAAGCACCACGCAGGAGGCGATGACAAAGGCCACATTCTGACCGAGAACGGTAGCAAGGGAAGCGCCGGCGACCTTCATATAGGGGAAGCCGAATTTGCCGTAGATCAGCAGGTAGTTGAACACGATATTGACCACATTGGCCATCGTGTTATAAAAAAGAGGCATCTTCGTGTCGCCGCAGCCGCGCAGGCAGGCGGTGAACGAGAAGGTCATGCTTAAGGGGATCATGCCGTACATCTGGATCCGGAAATACTCCGAAGCATATTGGATGGTGCTCTCGGAAATGCCGCTTCCTGCCAGGAAACGGATGATGTTCTCACCAAAGGCCAGACCGACGGTCATGAAGAAGGCCGACAGCACGATATTAAAGAACACCGACTGGCGCAGCACCTGATTGGCTTTCTGCCGGTTGCCCTGACCGCGGAATCGGGCGACCATGGCGGTGGAGCCTACATTCATGGCCATGATCATGGTCATGAGCAGCATTTTGGGCTGTGCGGAAAGACCGACGGCAGACAGGGCCTGCACACCGATCTCGCCGGGCAGGCGGCCGACCATGATCTGGTCTGCCATGGAGGTCAGCTGGGTCAGGATCAGCTCAAACAGCGAGGGCAGAGCGATCCGAACGATGTCAGCATACAGCTCGCCGTGTCCGATGCCCTCCGGCATGGCGGCTTTTTGGAATTTATCGCCGGGCTTCGGAAAATCTTCCGGCCTTCCGGCTTGCATATGGTCAAGAGTGATCCTGACCATTTTCATTTTCTTGTCGTTGGTATTCGATGCGTCCAATTTGGTCTGTTCCTTTCTCGTTATTAATATACCCTTTTCATTTATAGCACAATCCCATAAAAAATCAATGTTCAATCCCATATCGGCAGCAGTTATTTTTAAAAATATATATTTTTTACTTTAAATATTCCGCTTTCCCGCCGCCGGAAATCGGATCCTTTTTGTTGCATTATTGCAATAGGAACAGGATTGGATTATAATTAATTGGTTTCAAATCCTGATGATTCGACGGAGCATATTCTTATGAACAACTTTAAAAAGTGCGTCCATGGGCTGCATGACCGGATGGCGCTTTTTTTTCGCAAAGGAAGCTTTCCCCTGGCCTTTCAGCTGCCGTTTCTGCTGGTCTGGCTGGAGCTCACTCTGCATGTTTTTGACGGAAGCGGGCTTCGCTTTGCCGTCATCTATCTGCTGTTCGGCCTGTCCTTTGGCGGGCTGCTGGCAGCTCCCGCAAGGCTGCTGAACGAAAAGGCGGCCAAGCGGTATACCCTGATCTGGGGCTGGCTCCTTTCTGTGATCTACGGCGCGGAATTCATCGCCAAACAGATCCTGCAGACCTATTATCCTGCCTCCATTCTGGGCACGGCCGCAGACAACAAGCTGTATCAGTTTCTCAATATCATTCTCCTGACCATCGCTGAGCATCTGCACCATCTGCTGCTGATGCTGCTGCCTGTCGCCCTCTTTACCATGTTTGCAAAGGAGCTGCTTCAGGAGGCCGAAGAAAGCAGGCCCTGGCGGTCGGCAAAGGCCTTTGCCCTTCTGCTGGCGGCCTCTTTCGCCTTGCACGGACTGGGACTTGCCAGCCTGCAGCTGCCCTGGCAGGGCGATCTGGTGCCCTCGATGCTCTATAAAATGGATATCAACTACAACGAGCAGGTAGAGCAGCTGGGTCTTTATTCCATGCTTCGGCTGGATATCAAGCATATGTTCGTGGCAGCCGATTATACCGAGGAGTTTGACCCCTCCCTGCTGGCCCAGCAGCCCGAGGAACCGGCGGTGGAAAATCCCAAACTGGAAGGCGACGACCGGGAAGAGCTTCCCCAGGAGCCGGAAGAACCGGAGCCCGATCCCGTCGACAGGTCGCCCAATGTGATGGACATCGACCTGGCCGCCCTGCGGGAATCCACCAAAAGCAAGGATGTGCAATGGCTCTGCGATTATTTCAGCAGCGTCGAACCCACCAATAAAAACGAATATACCGGCATGTTCAAAGACTACAACGTGATCTTCTTCACCATGGAGGCTTTTGACAGCGCCGCCGTCAGCGAAGAATACACCCCCACCCTCTACAAGCTGCTGCACGAGGGCTTCGTCTTTAACAATTTCTACAGCGCCCTGCATTTCACCAGCACCTCCAACGGAGAGTGCCAGAACCTGCTGGGCCTGTATCCCAAAAACGGAAAGCCCATCACCATGATCCGCACCGGCCAGCTGAAGACCAACACCTATTTCACCCTGGCCCGGCAGCTGACGAAGCAGGGCTACATCGCCCTGGGCTATCACAACAACTGGGATCTTTACGAGCGCTCCAGCTCCCATCCCAACGCCGGATACGACTGGAATTTCTGCAGCCGCGGTCTCAACTACGAGAAATCCGCCTCCGGCGATCTGAAATGGCCGCAGCGCGACAGCTTTATGATCGAAGATTCCATCGACGATTACATCGACAGCGATGTTCCCTTTCACGTCTACTATCTGACGGTCACCTCTCATACTCCCTATTCCTGGAACTGGGTAGCAAGTCAGTATAAAGAGCAGCTGGCAGACTGCGAATACAGCGAAACGACAAAGGCCTATATCGCCACCCTGATGGAGGTCGATAAGGCTCTGAGCATTCTGCTGCAGAAGCTGGAAGAAGCAGGCAAGCTGGATAAGACCCTGATCGTCGCAGCACCCGACCATATTCCCTACACCGCGGTCGAATCCATCGAAGAGCTGACCGGCAAAAAACTGGGCACCTCAGCAGCCGCCTCTGCCATCGACGAGGCATCCCTTGATCTGGATGTCTACCGCAACGGTCTGATCCTCTGGAGCAGCTCCATGACCGAGCCGGTGCAGGTCGATAAGGTCTGCTGCCAGGTCGACATTCTGCCGACCCTCTCCAATCTGCTGGGGCTGGAATACGACTCCCGCCTGCTGCCAGGCACCGATATGCTGTCGGAATCAGAAGGCATGGTGGTCTTTTCATCCCGCTGCTGGAAGACCGATAAGGGTCTCTACAACCGCTTCACCCAGCAGTTCACCCCTGCCGAAGGCGTCGACATGACCCCGGAAGAAACGGAAAGCTATGTGGAGCGCACCAAGGCCCTGGCCGGCTACCGGCTGGACTGCACGGCGAAGCTCGTCGAAAGCAATTTTTACAATTTATTATTCCCCCAATCCAATTGATCCTGAAGGAAAGGAATATCTATGGATATCACTCTGATGACGGTCGCCATGAATGCGATCATCAAAATGCTGCTGATGGTGCTCGTCGGCTTTATGGGCTATAAGATCGGATTTATCGATGAAAAGGATACCGATTCCATTACCAGGATGCTCTCCAACATCCTTTGCCCCGCAACGCTGCTGGCCAGCTATTTTAAGGAATTTGAGACCGAAAAAGCCAGGTCATTATTTATGGCCATCGGCATGGGCCTGCTGATCCATCTGCTGAGCATCCTGATCTCCAAGGTCGCCATCCGCAAAAAGAACAATCCCGACTGGGAGGTGGAGCAGCTGATCGTCACCTTCGGCAACATGGGCTTTATGGGCATTCCCCTGATCCAGGCCATGTTCGGCGAAGACGGCGTCTTTCTGCAGTCCGGGATCCTGCTGGTAGCCAATATCATGCTGTGGAGCTACGGTGTGATGGTCTTTGCCGGAAAAGCCGATAAGAAGGGGCTGGTCAAGATGCTGCTTTCCCCTAATATCCTCTGCATCGCTGTAGGCATGATCGTCTATTTCGGTCGGATTCCCGTGCCGGCTCTCATCAAGACGCCCATCGTTGCCATCGGCGACTGCATGACGCCCGTCGCCATGATCGTATCCGGCGCAATCGTTGCAGCCAATAATCTTTCCGATACCTTAAAAAACAAGCGCTCCTATCTTGTCATGGCACTTCGCCTGATCGCAGCGCCTCTTGCCATGGTGCCCTTCTTCTATCTGCTGGGAACCGACCATCTGCTGGCCGTCGTTTCCTTTACGGCTGCCGGCTGCCCCGCCGCCGCCATGGTCGCCGTACTGTCGCGCCAATACGGCAAGAACGAATCCTACGCCTCCGGGCTGTTTACCGTAACGACGCTTCTGAGCCTGCTCACCATTCCTGCCATGCTCGCCGTCTACAGCATCATCGGTGTATAAAAGCATAAAAACGCGAAACGACCTGCCTGCACCCTGTTTTCAGGGGCAGACAGGTCGTTTTTTCATTTCATGGGAAAGGCCCTTTTACAACGGAAGCCGGCCCTCGTTCTGCAGCTTTGCGCAGATGCTTCGGGCGCGCTGCAGCAGCTCCTCCCCATGCATCCCGTAGCCAAACCGTTCGAAGACCGGGGCATAAGAACGGCAAAGCCAGGCATATTCCCGATCCCCGGGGATCTCTTCCCGCTCCAGCAGCTCCATAGCTCTTGCGATCCCGTCGGAGATCTCTTCTTCGCCTTCGTAGAAGCCCTTCGTTCGCGCGGCAAGGCCTGCCAGGTTGAGCCAGATGCCGGCCTCATGGGCCTGTGCTTCGGAAGACTTCTGCGCTGCCGCGATGGCTTTTCCGAAATACGATTCCGCCTGCTCTGCTTCGCCCTGCACCGCAAAGAGCATGGCCATATCGTTATACAATGCAGCAAAGCGCAGGTCACCTTCCGGCAGAAGGCATTGAAAGACCTTAGCTGCTTTGGAAAAAAGCAGCTCTGCCGTCGGAAGCTCCCCAAGAAACACACAGGCGCAGCCGCAGTTGACCAAAGCGGTGGCACCGGAAACGGTTCCCCCGTTCTTCATGGTCTCGACCCTCCTTAAAAGAAGGCCGCAATGCTTTCGAAGGGCCTTTTGATCGCCCTCAGCGCGAAGAAGGGGCAGAAGCTCGCTTTCCAGCGCAAGGGCCGTGCTGCTGTCTCCGGCGGCCTCTGCCTGCTGCAGGCCAAGGGCAAGAAGCTCCTTCGCTCCGGCACGGTCTCCGCCAGCAAGGGCTTTGCCGACCCGGTCCATAATCATATCTCTGTTCATAAATCATCCTTTTCAAACGCGAACCGAACATAAGAGCTTTTTCAAAGTATAACACAGCAGCCCCTGTCAGACCAGCAAATTTGCGGCGCTGCCGGGGCAGAAGGGATTGAGAAATCGGGAGCCTTTTGCTATAATAAATCGATTATGTATTTTCAGTAACCGTTTCTCGTTTCAAGGAGTTGACCCATATGGCTAAGAAAAAGATCCTTCTCATTACCACCGGCGGAACCATCGCATCCCAGCATTCCGAGACCGGTCTGGTGCCCCAGATGAATTCCAACCAGCTGCTTTCCTATGCGGAGGGCCTTACCGCCCACTACGACATCGATGTGGAAGACCTGATGAGTCTGGACAGCTCCAATATCCAGGCAGAAGAATGGCAGCTGATGGCAAGAGCCGTCTATGAAAAGATCGGCGATTACGACGGCATCATCATCACCCACGGAACCGATACCATGGCTTATTCCGCCTCCATGCTCACCTATATGCTGAAGAATCTGAACAAGCCGGTGGTCATCACCGGAAGTCAGGTTCCCATCGAAAACCTGCTGTCGGATGCAAGAGATAATCTCTATACGGCGTTCGCTGCCGTCGACAGCGGCATCAACGGTGTTTCCATCGCCTTCAACCGAAAGATCATCCGCGGGTGCAGAGCGGTCAAGGTCAGAACCATGGGCTTTGAGGCCTTTGAAAGCGTCAATGCCAAGCTGAACGGCGAGGTCTACGGCGACGGTCTGCGCAAGTACGTAAGAGACAAGGAGCCTGCCGGCCCCCTGGAGCTGAAGGATCAGCTTTCTACCGATGTCTTTCTGCTGAAGATCATCCCCAGCACCAAGCCCGAGATCTTCGAAATGCTGCGCAACATGCATTACAAGGGCATCGTCATCGAGGCCTTCGGAATGGGCGGCATGCATTTCGTTCGCAGAAACCTGCTGGACGCTCTGGAAAAGCTGACGAAAGAAGGCATGTCTGTCGTCGTCTGCAGCCAGTGCCTCTACGATGCCAGCGACCTGAGCTTTTATGAGGTCGGAACCAAGCTTTTGGACTGCGGCGTCATCTCCGGCCGCGACATGACCACCGAGGCCGCTGTTACCAAGCTGATGTGGGCCCTGGGCCAGACAGAGGATCCCAACGAAGTGCGCCGCATCTTCAACACCGACATGGCAGGAGAAGTCCATCTGTAGCATACGCCCTTCCCTTTCCTTAAAAAATACAAGACCCGAAGCCTTTTCAAAGCTTCGGGTCTTTTTTTACATTCGGGATGAGGAGCTGCCGGGACGCCGGCTGTACGCTAGCCCTCTACCTTTTCAAAATCGGAGGCAGGGTGCTTGCACAGGGGGCAGATGTAATCGTCGGGCAGGCTCTCTCCTTCGTATTCGTAGCCGCAGATGATGCAGCGGTAGACGTTCTTAACAGGCTCCTGCGCTTTGGGTGCGGCAGGCTCGGAGGCGATCAGCTCGAAATCGGAGGCGGGATGCTTGCACAGGGGGCAGATGTAATCGTCGGGCAGCGTTTCTCCTTCGTATTCGTAGCCGCAGATGACGCAGCGGTAAACGTTCTTTTCCGGCTTTGCGGCAGCAGCCTTGGGCTGGGGCTTGATATGGGCATGATAATACTCGTAGGTCGCAGAAGGGGTATCGGAAAGCACCTCCATATCCTCGATGGGACCGATGAACATGGTATGAGAGCCCAGATCCACCGTCTTGGTGACGGTGACCGACATATAAGCGTTAGTACCTGCGGTCAGATAAAAGATACCGTTGGAGGCTCTTTTGCATTCTGCAAAGTCGGCAAACTTATTGACCTCTCTTCCGGACTGAAAGCCGAAATGGGTAAACAGATCGAAGCCGGCCTTCTCGCTCAAAACGGAAACGTTGAATTTTCCCGTCTTTGCGATCATGTCGTGGGTGTGATTTGCCTTATTGACGCAGATGCTCATCTGGTTAGGCTCCGATGCGGCCTGAATGGCGGTATTGATGATGCAGCCGTTGTCCTGATTGCCGTCCTTTGCGGTGAGAACGAACAGACCGTAGCTCAGTTTGTACATTGCTTTTTGGTTCATTTTAATTCCTCTCTGTGGTACTCTTCCCCTTCCATGGTCTTCCAGATAAAGGTCTTTCCGTCTTCGATGAGAAGATAGCCCTTGATATTGCCTTCTTTGTCGGCAGCCATGGAACCGGGATTGAACACATAGCGGCCGTCGGTGCAGACCCAGGCGGGAATGTGGGTATGACCCTGCAGCAGCACATCGCCCTCAGCCATAGCCGGCAGGCTGTGCTGGTTATACAGATGTCCGTGGGTAAAATAGATGGCTCTGGTTCCTTCCACAAGAACACCGATATCAGCCATCATAGGATAATGAAGAAACTCCTGATGCACCTCGGCATCGCAATTGCCGCGCACGGCGATGATCTTATCGGCCAGGGAATTGAGGATATCCTTCGTATCAGGTCCGGAGAAATCCTCGGTGATCTTTCCGTAGACGCCCTGGTAGAGCATGTCGCCCAGAAGGATCACCTTATCGGCGCCCTCCCGCTCCACTGCCTCGACCAGCTGCTTTGCCTGGGTGGTGTGTCCGTGCAGGTCTCCTGCTGCGATGATCTTCATAAGCCTGTCCTCCTATCGGATAAAGTTGGTAGTTACCCGCGGCTCTTTTTCCGGCAAGCCGTACTGCTCCTTGCCAAGGGCGATGCTCTTGATGAGAAAGCTCATGTTATGGGCCAGATTGCGCATGGTGCGAAGACCTTCCAGGTCCTGGGATGCCGTGGCAGCATCGCTGCCGTGAATGTCGTTCCAATAGGTGCTGGAGGCGATGGGCATGCCGCTGATGGAAAAATACTTGTTCAGCTGATCCATGGAAGCCGACAGGCCGCCTCTTCTGGCGCTGACTACCGAGGCCCCCACCTTCATAGTGGTATCAAAGCCGTGGCTGTAGAACAGCCGGTCCATCATGGCGGTGGTGGTGGAGTTGCAGGATGCGTAATAGACCGGGGTTCCGACCACGAAGCCGTCAGCCTGCTCCAGCTTGGCTGCGATCTCGTTTACGATATCGTTGTAGACGCATTTTTTGTGACGCTTGCAGAAACCGCAGGCGGTGCAGCCCCGGATATCCAGATGGCCGATCTGAATAAGCTCGGTCTCGATCCCTTCCTTTTCAAAGACCTCTTCCATGGCATGCAGAGCCGTATAGGTGCTGCCTGCCGGATGAGGACTGCCGTTGATCATCAATACTTTCATGTTTTCTTTCCTCCAAATGCGAAGATTTCATCTCTGTTCTAATAGTTTATATTTCTCTATTTTTAATGTCAATCAATAACATTATGCAATAAATTATGCTATTATAAATTATCATAATCGGTATATTCCCCGACGAAAGGAACACGTATGACTCCAAAGCTCCCTGCCGAACAGGCATCCCGCTACGACCGGATATTGCTGAAGCTGAAATCCTTTATTTTCGCCTTTTCCGATCTGATCCAGTATGTAGTCGCCATCACCATCATTCTGGCCATCGTTCTGTCGCTGGTCAGCATTCCCTACCATCTGGGCGTCCTTGCCATCGAAGGCATGGATCACATGATGGAATATCTGGAATTCGTCGTCAACATCATCATCGCCATCGAGCTTGTCCATGTGCTGACCCATCAGACCCTGGACTCCATCGTCGAGATACTGTCTATGGCCATCACCAGAGAGCTGGTGCTGCAGCATCTGAAGACCTATGAGATCCTCATCGGCGTCATGGCCATCGCGCTGCTGTTCGTCATGCGCAAATACCTGTTTATCGCCAAGCTGGACGACGATGACGATGCCCAGCACAGGCATAAGCTCTCCCATATCCACGGCGACGAAGAGGACGCCGTTCTGCAGAAAAACACCGATGCCCTTCGCAGCAACGATATCCGCCCGGAAGCGGCTCCTCACAATCCTGCAGAAAACGCATAAACCCATGCAAGCTTTGCCGAAAGCGGCAAAAGAAAGGAACGTAAAAATGGCTGTTATTGAAAAGTTCAGCAAAACACCGGATATGCCCATCGGCATCCAGAACCTGCTCACCGACATCACCGATCTGAAAGACGACGAAAAGCTGCTGATCATCACCGACGACAACAACCTGGAAGTCGCCATGTATGTCTACAAGTATGCCAGTGTCTATTTCGATACCACCATGTGCGTCATGAAGCCCCGCGCCTTCCACGGAGAGAATCCCACCGAGCTGGTGCGCGCCGCCATGGAAAAGGCCGATGTTGCCATGGGCATGACCACCATGTCGCTTTTTCACAGCGAGGCCCGTCTCACCATGCAGAAAAAAGGCCTGCGCTGGCTTTCCATGCAGAACTACACCATGGATATGTTTACCGACAGCGGTCTGACCGCCGATTTTAAGATGGTCCATGAGCAGGTCGACCGGGTCGGAACCAAGTATTTCGGCAAGACCTATCATCTGACCAGCGCCGGCGGAACGGATCTGACCGCCAGCGTCGAAGGAAGAGAGCCTGTTCTTGACTACGGCACCAGCTGTACTCCCGGCTCCGCCTGCGGCACCCCCTCCGCTGAGATCGCCCTGGCGCCCATCGAAGGCACTGCAGAGGGCGTGCTGGTCATCGACGGCTCCATTCCCTTCCCCGGCATCAACGTGATCGACGA
>JABUTE010000049.1 GCA_021443825.1 Bacillota bacterium | reverse complement strand
CGGCGCCGCAGCCAAGCAGCTGCCCCAGCATGTCACACAGAGTGCGGACATAGGTACCCTTCGAGCAGCAGACATCAAAAAAGAACCGGCCCGAGGCAGGATCATAGTCGATGAGCGAGAACCACCGGATGCCCACATCCCGTGCTTTTGCCGTGATGTCGATGCCCTCTCTGGCCAGAGCATACATAGGCCTGCCGCCGACCTTAAGGGCAGAATACTTCGAGGGGATCTGCACGATCTGCCCTGTCAGCTGGTCCATGGCCTCTTCCAGCTGCGCTTCGGAGGGCATGGAAAACCTGCCGCGCAGATCGCAGACGGGGGTGCCCCACACATCGTGGGTATCGGTGGAAAGGCCCAGAACAGCCTCGCACCGGTAAAGCTTTGGATGGTCATCCATATATTCAATGAGACGGGCAGCCTTGCCGACGGCGACAGTAAGAAGGCCGCAGGCGTTAGGGTCGAGGGTTCCCGTATGACCGATATGCTTTTCGCCGGTAAAGCGGCGCACGTTCATGACCACATCGTTGGAGCTCATGCCGGCAGGCTTGTTGATGCAAAGAAAGCCGTCCATTATCTTGACAGCTCCTCCTCGATAGCTTTCGCCACAGCTTCCATGGCAAGGTCAAGAGGCAGGTCGAGGGTGGCACCTGAGGCACGCAAATGACCGCCGCCTCCGAAAGTCATGCAAATGCGTCGAACGTCTGCATATTCCTTTGCGCGGCAGCTCAGCTTATAGACGGACCCGCGCTGCTTTAAGACCGCAGCGATCTCCACGTTTTCGACGGTGCGGATCCGGTCGATGCAGCTGTCGGCTTCATCGGCATTGGAACCGGTCGCCCGATAATCATCCTCGCAGACATAGGTCAGAATGCCCTTCCCCTCACAAAGAAGACGGGCTCTGTCAAGGGCGATTCCCTCCAACCTGAGCTGGCTTAAGGGATAGCTGGCATAGATCCTGTTGCAGATGGCCGCAGGCTCCACGCCAAGATCGATCAGCTCGCCTGCCATGACCATGGCTTCTTTGCCTGTATTGGCATACCGAAAGCTGCCGGTATCGGTCAGCACAGCCAAATAGAGAAGATTTGCCATGTCGACCGAGATCGCGACGCCCATCTGCCTGAGCAGCTCGTAAATGAGGCAGCCGCAGGCCGCAGCGGCAGGATCCACCACCACATCGGTAAGAAAGGCTTCATCCCGCACATGATGATCGATGCAGATCTGATCCTTAGAGCGATAGAAGACCTCTTTCAGCCCCTCCAGTCTGGAATCCGAGCCCATATCGACGGCGATGGAAAGGTCGGCGTCAAAAGGAACCTCACCGGTCAGGAAACCCTGATCCGCAAAGCGTAAATAAGCAGGACAGGGAGACTGCGTCAGCACCGCCGCCTTCTTTCCAAGGCTTCGAAGCGCCAAGCACAGGGCACCGGAGGAGCCGAGGGCATCCCCGTCCATATTCGCGTGGGTAAAGATCAGAATAGATCCGGCCGTATTGATTTTTTCGATCAGCTTGCTGTAATCTCTCATCTACCGGTATTTATCCTCAATGTCTTCTTCCTCTTCTTCCGGTTCATCGAGACGGATATCCAGCTTATCGAGGATCGCATCCATCTTCTTACCGTATTCAAAGGAATTATCGAATGCAAAGATCAGCTCGGGCACGTGTCGCACCTTCATATTTTTGCCAAGTTCACTGCGGATGAAACCGGCGCTGTTTTCAAAAGCGCTGAGAATGCTCTTCTTTTCGCTCTCGCCTAACTCCAGGGTGGGATCGAAGGCCATAGCCGTAATATACAGCGTGGCATAGCTTCCGTCGCCGGAAACATCCACGCCGCTGACAGCGATCATGCCCTGAAAGCGCGGATCCTTAAGACGGCCCTTCAGCAGCAGATCGCCGACGATTTTCTTGATTTCCTCAGCAAGACGCTGAGGTCTGTGTGATCTTCCCATAAATTATGCTCTCTTGACCTCTTCCATGGTGTAGGCTTCGATGATGTCGCCTTCCTTGATGTCGTTGAACTTCTCGATGGAGATACCGCATTCAAAGCCGGATGCGACTTCTCTTACATCGTCCTTAAATCTTCTCAAAGAACCGACCTCGCCTTCATGAACGACGATACCGTCGCGAACAAGGCGCAGCTTGGCGGAGCGAGTGACCTTACCCTCCAGTACATAGGAGCCTGCGATGGTTCCTACATTGGATACCTTGAAGGTGTTGCGCACCTCTGCCTTGCCGAGTACGACCTCCTTGAATTCGGGATCCAGCATGCCCTTCATGGCAGCCTCGATGTCCTCGATGATCTCGTAGATGACGCGGTAGGTGCGGATCTCGACGCCTTCCTGGTCGGCCTTGGTCTGGACCGCGCTGGAGGGGCGTACATTGAAGCCGATAATGACCGCGTTGGAGGTGCTTGCCAGCATGATATCGCTTTCGTTGATAGCGCCGACACCGGTATGGATGATGCGTACGCGAACGTTTTCATTATGCAGCTTTTCCAGCGACTGCTCCAGTGCGCCGACAGAACCCATTACGTCGGCCTTGATGATCAGGTTCAGCTCCTTGATGTCACCTTCGGACATCTGGCTGAACAGCTTTTCCAGGGAAACGGCGCTGGACTTGGCCATCACGTCTTCTCTTTGCTTCAGCTTTCTCTTTTCGGTGATCTCTCTTGCCGTCTTTTCGTCCTTGACCATGAAGAACTCGTCGCCGGCTTCGGGAACCTCGGTGAGACCGGTGATCTCAACAGCGCGGGAAGGACCGGCCTTCTTGATCACATCGCCCTTGGGGTTGGTCATGACGCGCACGCGGCCGCTGGCCATACCGGCAACAATGGATGCGCCGGTGTGAAGGGTTCCGTTGGTTACGAGCAGCGTCGCAACAGGACCTCTGTTCTTATCCAGTCTTGCTTCGATGACATTGCCCATGGCAAGACGGTCGGGATTGGCCTTCAGCTCCAGCATTTCTGCCTGCATCAGGATCATCTCAAGCAGTTCCTCGATACCCATACCGGTCTTGGCGGATACGGGAACACAGATGGTGTCGCCGCCCCAGTCTTCCACCAGAATGCCGTGGTTAGACAGGTCGGTCTTGACCACATCCGGATTTGCCGTCGGCTTATCCATCTTGTTCATGGCAACGATGATGGGAACATTGGCTGCCTTCGCGTGGCTGATGGATTCGATGGTCTGTGGCATGACGGAGTCATCGGCTGCAACGACCAGAACAGCGATATCGGTGATATAGGCACCTCTTGCACGCATGGCAGTAAAGGCCTCGTGACCCGGGGTATCCAGGAAGACGATGTGCTGTCCGTTGTGCTCGATCTCAGAAGCACCGATGTGCTGGGTGATGCCGCCGGCTTCGCCTGCGGTAACGTTGGTAGAACGGATGGCATCCAGCAGAGAGGTCTTACCGTGGTCAACGTGACCCATAACGGTAACGATAGGCGCTCTGGGCAGCAGATCGGATTCTCTGTCGGCACTCTTGTCGATGCCGTCTTCCTCTTCAATGGCTTCGTTGTGGTTGACCATGATGGATACGCCCAGCTCCATGCCGAGAAGAACTGCGGTCTCCTCGTCCAGGTTCTGGTTGACATTGGCCATGATACCCATCTTCATCAGTGCCATAATAGCCTGCGAGGTGCTCTTTTCCACCTGTTCGCAAAAGCCTGCAAGGGTGATAGGTACGTTGATCAGGATGCTGCCGGTAGCAACGGCTTCCTGCATGATCTCCTGCTCTGCGGTAGGCTCAAGGTCGACCTTTTCCTTATATTTGCTGTGCTTCTTTTTGGTGGTCTTGGAAAGATCTGCGGGAGCCTGATCGAACCGGTCTCTCTTATCTCCCTTGTCTTTTCCGGGCTTCTCCTTGCGTCCGCCTCTTCTGCTGTCGGAGGAATCGGGTGAAGCGGTAAAGGCAACGACCTTTTGGGTATTATCGGACTTGGGGCCGAATTTTCTTGCGCCGCCGGCAGCCTGACCGTTTCTGCGGTCGCCCTGCTGGCCTCCCTGCTGACCGCTTTTGCGGTTGCCGGTATATTCCTTGGGCTTGCGATCGCCGTTTGCAGGCGCCTTTCCGTCTTTGCGGTCACCGTTATTACGATTTCCGGTACGCTCCTGATCTTTGCCGCCGCGGGAGCCGCTTGTTTTGCGTTCCTTCGGCTCGACAGGCTTTCTTTCCTGCTTAGGAGCTGCCGGCTTTGGTGGTTCCTTGGGCTCATCGGCTGCCCGCTTAACGATCTTGATCCCGATATTGGGCACGAAAGCGCTGTAATCGGGAGCCTGCTTTTCGGCAGGCTTCTCTTCCTTTGCGGAAGCTTTTGGTTCTTCTGCCTTAGGAGCTTCCTCTTTGGGAGCGGGCTTTGCCTGCTTTGCAGGGGTCTTTGCGGCCTCTTTGGCAGCAGTCTTTGCTTCCTTGGCAGGGGTCTTTGCGTTTTCTTTTGCGGCCGTCTTCGTCTCCTTTACAGCAGTCTTAGGAGCCTCTGGGGCAGCAGTCTTTGTTTCCCCGGCAGTTGCTTCGGCAGGTGCTGCGGCAGGCACCGGAGCAGCCTCCTGCGTGACGGCTTTTGCGGCTTCTGCAGAAGCAGCCTTTGCTTCATCGGCGGCAGCGGCAGCCTTAGCTGCTTCGTCTGCCATTTTTGCAGCGTTGGAGGGAACAGCGCTCTTGCGCAGCGGCGTTCCGGCAGGAGCTGTTTTCGGCTGCTGGGAAGCAGACTTGGGAAGAGGCTTTCCTGCAGGTACAGGAGCCTTCGTATTCTTGTTTTTATTATCCGTGGTGTTGGGCATCAGTAGTACCTCCGTAATCTATTTCATCGAACTGAGACGGGTGATCTCTTCCGTGAGCCTGTCCATTTCGGCGCGGCTCACAGCCCTCTTCAGTCCCCTGGCGACAGCGTTCTTTTTTGCGGCGATCAGAACACACTCTGCTTTGCAGCAAAGGTAAACTCCTCTTCCGGGAGCTTTCGCATCATTGATGATGAGTCCGCCTTCGCCGGCAGTGATCCTGATCAGCGAAGCCTTCGGAAAGCTTTGCATACATCCGGCGCAGCGTCTTTCAGGCATTCTCTTTTCAGGCATTAACGCTCCTCCATTGCCCTGGTGATGGTTTCGATCATGACGGCATTGGTGGCAGTAAGATCCATTTCGATCCCGTGCTCCTGTGCATAAGCGATGAGCTCTGCTTTTCTCATGGACTTAAGAGAAGAGGCCTTGAAGGCAACCGTCGTTTCGTCGGCCTGCATCACATCCTCCAGATGGGTGACGGTCTCGATGACGGTCTCACCGGTCTCAGGCATGGGAGTGCCCTCGGGGAAATACTGGCTGTGACTCTTGATGTCGATCTTCCAGCCGCAGAGTCTTGCGGCAAGGCGGACGTTCTGCCCCTCCTTGCCGATGGCAAGAGACAGCTGATAATCGGGAACGACGACGGTGGCAGACTTGTCGGACTCATCGATGAGCACCATCTCGACCTTGGCAGGAGAAAGAGCGCTGCTGATCAGCCGGCCAGGTTCCTCGCTCCAGGGGATGATATCGATCTTTTCACCGCCCAGCTCGTCGACGACGGCCTGCACACGGGTGCCTCTTGGACCGACGCAGGCACCTACGGGATCCACATTCTCATCATAGGTGCAGACAGAGATCTTGGAACGGGAGCCCGGTTCACGGGAAACGTTCTTGATCTCGATGGTGTGATCCTGCAGCTCAGGGACCTCCAGCTCAAAGAGACGGTTGACCAGATGGGGATGGGTACGGGAAAGGAAGATCTGAGGGCCTCCTTTATGGGATCTTCTCATTTCTCTTCCGGAATCCCGGTTGTCTCTGCCGCTTCTTACGTCCATGATGAAGGCCTTGACACGGTCATTGACGCGGAAGGTCTCTCCGGGGATCTGCTCGTTGGCAGACAGGATCGCTTCGGCCCTTCCGATATTGATGAATACGGTGCCGCCGCTGACTCTTTGAACAACGCCGGTAACGACCTGCCCTTCTCTGTCGTGATAATCATCGTAGATCATATCGCGCTCTGCTTCGCGGATGCGCTGTACGACGACCTGCTTTGCGGTCTGTGCAGCGACCCGGCCGAAATCGGACGGGGTGACCTGGTATTCGATGATGTCGCCGATCTCGTATTCGGGATCGACTTCTCTGGCTTCTTCAAGGGAGATCTGAGAATAGTTGTCTTCGACCTCTTCTACGACATCCTTGCCCATGAAAACATTGATGTCGCCGGTGGAATTGTCGATGTTGACGCGGATCTTCCGGTAGTTATCTCCGTAATTCTTCTTGTATGCAGATACAAGTGCGGATTCGATTGCTTCGATCAGCTTCTCTTTCGGCATGTGCCTTTCTCTTTCGAGAGCGTCTAATGCTTCGAGAAAGTCCATATTCATAAAAGCGTGTCCTCCTTTTCGTTTGTCGCTTTGCTTAACAGGTATAAAAGAAATATCAATATTAAAAGATCACAGCAAGACGGATCTTTGCCGCCTCTCCTTTTTCGATCAGGACGGTTCTGCCATCGTCAGCCGTCAGAGTTACATTGCCCTCATCGTAGCCGGTCAGCCTTCCCTGCAGCTGTTTTGAACCGTCTTTTGCTTTATAAAGGCTGACATCGATGTATTCGCCCATGAACCGGATGAAATCCTTTTCGGTGAGCAGCGGACGATCCATACCCGGAGATGATACCTCCAGATAATAATTCTGAGCAATGGGATCCGCCTCATCCAGCTTTTCGCTGAGCCAGCGGCTGACCAGCTCACAGTCATCGGTGCTCATCACACCGTAGCCGTTTTCGTCAAGCTTGTCGACATAAACCCGCAGATACCAGTCGGCACCCTCCTTGACAAATTCGCTGCGAGACAGCTCATAGCCGTTTGCGGGTCCGAATTCATTCATCCATTCAGCGATGTATTCGCCGATCTTTTTCTTTGCCAATTGTTTTCTCCAAAAATTAAGAGTGGACAAACCTGTCCACTCCCAAGAAATAACGTATTCTTTAAGTATAATAACATATTTTTGATAAAAATCAAGTTGAAATTCCAACTAATTTGCCAATTTTTGAAGGTCTGCCGGATCACAGCTCCTGAAAGAATTCGATCTCTTCGCCCAAAGGGCCTCTGCAGAACGCGCAGGCCAGAGGAAATGCCGGATCAGATGGGATGGTCACCTGACGGGGACCGCTGATGATCTCATAGCCGGCAGCCGTTACTGCATCGATGCAGCCTTGCAGGTCGTCTGTACCAAGGGCAAAATGTGCGATGATGCCCCTTTGATCGGTCGTCTCGCCGCCGCTGAAGATCTCAAGCAGCGCATCGCCTGCCTGGACCATGGTTCCCCCTTCCCAGGTGCGGCAGACGGGAAGCCCCAGCACTTTGGTATAGAAATGAACGGTCTTTTCGTACTGCTCTGCGGGATCGCAGCGCATTGCGATATGATGAAGCTTATTGATCAATGCCATGATATACCTCCTGTGATGAATTGTATTGTAATAGAAGCATTATACCACAGATTGCGCAAAAATTTGAATGTTGCCACCTCTTTTCATATACGGCCCCATGGGAGCGGGATCATTGCTGTCGCCCCGCAGCATCCGTTTACGCTTCCTTCGTTTTGTTTTTGCAAGAACGCGTTGATTCAATTTCTTCATCTGTAATTTTCTGTATAATATGATATCATAAAAATGTTTTATTCATATCGACCTATTTGAAAGGATGGCTTTTCTGTATGAAGATCGATCTTACCTCTGCGATCCGCCTGACGCCCGGCGATCTGCAGCAAGCACAGGCAGCCCTTCGAACGCTGAAGACCGGCACCGGTGCTGGCAGCGAGTTTACCGGCTGGACGACCCTGCCTCAGACCACAGGCACCGAAGAATTTCGCCGCATCTGCCAGCTTGGAAAAAAGCTATACGAAGAAGCAGATGCCCTGATCGTCATCGGCATCGGCGGTTCTTATATGGGCGCCCGCAGCGCCATCGAGCTGTTAAAAACACCCTATCATAACCAGCGAAAAGGAAACGGCCCTGCCATCTATTTTCTGGGTAACGGTATCTGCGCCGAAGACATCCGTACAGTGCTGCAGCTGGTCGAGGGAACCGATTATTACGTTAACGTGATCTCCAAATCGGGCACCACCCTGGAGCCGGCCCTTGCCTTTCGCGTATTAAAGCAGGAGCTGCAGACCCGGCTGGGCAAGGAAGAAGCCGCTCGCCATATTATCTGCACCACCGACAAGGCAAGAGGCGCCCTGAAGACCCTGGCTGATGCCGAAGGCTACGAATGCTTCGTGATTCCCGACGATGTGGGAGGACGCTACAGTGTTCTGACCGCCGTCGGGCTTCTTCCCATGGCGGCTGCAGGCATCGATATCCGTCAGGTAATGGAGGGAGCCGCTGCCGGCATGAAGGAATTCTTTGCCGAAGAAGATTCCAACCCCGCCCTTCTTTACTCCGCAGCCCGCATCGCCCTTTACCGAACCGGAAAAAAGATCGAGATCTTTTCCTATCAGGGCGAAAAAATGCGTTCCTTTGCCGAATGGTATAAGCAGCTGTTCGGAGAGAGCGAAGGAAAAGAGCTGGGCGGCATCTTTCCCGCCAGCTGCCAGCTGACAGCCGATCTTCATTCGCTGGGGCAGTACATCCAGGAAGGAGAACGGATCCTGATGGAGTCTATCGTCCGCTTCGAAAAAACGGGCTGCGAGCTGGTGATCCCCAAAGATGACGATGATCTGGACGGCCTCAATTATACGGCAGGAAAGACCTTTGACGATGCATTCCTGGCTGCTGCGCAAGGGGTCAAAAAAGCCCATGCCGACGGTGGGGTTCCGGTGATGGAGCTGATCTTCGATCGGCCCGATGAATGGAACCTTGGCTATATGACCGCCTTCTACGAGGTCAGCTGCGCCGTATCCTCGTATATGAGAGACATCAATCCCTTTAACCAGCCGGGCGTTGAAGCCTACAAGAAAAACATGTTCACCCTTTTGGGCAAATACCGATAAGCACCAAACGCATCAAGAGGCAGCTCCCTTCGCAGGGAACTGCCTCTTATTTTTTAATCCTGATGCAGATAGTTGCGAAGCTCTGTGCTCAGGTTGTCTTCATGAAACAGGAACAGTACTAGATCGATGTTACGGCCGTCCATCATCTCAGTAAAGCTGTAGGTCTCTTCAAACCGGGGATCGATCACATGCACCGTTTGAAACAGAACGGACAGGTAATCAGTGCAGGCATTTTCGTAAGAATCCTTATAGATCAGCACCTCTTTGGCGCAGAGCGCATTTTCGTTTTCGACCCGGTAATAGGGAAGGTTATAGCAATACAGCTTGTTATAATCCAATATCTCATCCTCAATGCCCGAGCCGATGACGGTTTCCCGGGGCACCGCGGCATCGGAAAGATCAAGATAATACGCCATACCGGAGGTATCGGCAGGAATGCAGCGGGGAATTGATTCTGCGACTGTCAGTTCTTCCGAAAGGCGCATGGCCAGATCGCCTTTATAGCTTTTGCTGTCCGAAAGGTCCTGCCAGAAGAAGTCCGCTCCCCCCGGGATCTGGGAGGCATCGATGATTCCTTCCTGCGCCAGCTGCTGGGCAAGCAGACTGCAGCAGGCATAGGCTCCTTTGGCGTTCCAGTGAAAGTCGGTCTTAAAATACATGGCTGCCCGTTCCTGCACGGAATAGCCGGTCAGCAAGGGCTCGCAAAGATCGATGGCTTTGATGCCCTTTTCGCTGCTGTACTCCAAAAAGGCATCCCGGTTACTGGCCGAGACAGACGGATCGATCTGCCCGCCGGTTCCTTCTGCAAGGGCGATGATCTTTTCGGGCAGGATCACATAATACGCGTCGACCGAGGGATAAAGCTCCAGCGAACGCTTCATGTTTTCGAACAGCCAGTTGGGATGGCGGGGAACCACATCGTACTGGTTTCCGAAAAGATAGTCTGCGCCGATAAAATACGCCGCCTCGCCTGAGGAAGCCTGCACCTCCCCGGTGAGGATCCCCAGATCGCGCACGTTTTTATTGCCCAGCGCCAGCTGCAGATCGGTATAAGCCTGCACCAGTTCTTTTCTTCCTGCAAAATGATCACTCACATAGGAGTCGATCTGCGCGAAGTATTCCTGCGGATCCTCTGTCAGAAGGAGCATGGCAGGAAAGGTCGCCAGCTCCCGGTTTTCCACAGGATCGAATTCTTCTTTTTCGGTCAGCACCGTGGCCAGATTGCCGAAGGCGACCGACAGGCCCAGGGCTGCCAGCAGCAGCCGGGAGAAAAATGATGTCTTCATAAGCACTTAGAATTTTGTATAGAGAAAGGCCGAATAGCCTGCATTCACAATAAAAAATACGGAGACCGAAAGGAAGATCACCGAAAGGATCACGGCAGACAGCCTGCGGGTATGCCCTGCGTCACTCTGTTGGAAGTATTTCGAAACAGGAAACGAGAAGAGCACCGCGGCAAGCAGAAAATACCAGTTATCGTGAACGGCATTTGCCGCCGTAACGGTGATCCGAAGGCTTTGCAACGAAAAAAGCTGTGAAAAATACGAGATCGCGGCAGACAGATCCTCGGTATTGAAAAAGACCCATCCCAGAAAGATCCAGAAATTGGTCCACAGCCACCCGATAGCCGGCGAGACACGCTTTGCAAACCCGGTCACCCGCTCAAAGCAGATCAGCAAGCCGAGACAAAGCCCCCATAACAGATAATTCAGGGTGTTGCCGTGCCAGATGCCGGTGGCAAGCCAGACAGCCATCAGATTGACCAGCGTCCGCCACAGGCCTTTTCGGCTTCCGCCCAGGGGAAAATAGAGATATTTTTTAAACCAGCCCCCAAGAGACATGTGCCAGCGCCTCCAGAAATCAGAAATGCTGCAGGCACTGTAGGGATGATCGAAGTTGAGCCCAAGGTCAAGGCCCAGCATCCATCCCAGCCCTCTTGCCATATCGCTGTAGCCCGAAAAATCATAGTAAAGCTGAAGTCCGAAGGCAAGAAGTCCCAGCCAGGCAGAAAAGAGGGAATTGGAAGCATCCGGCCAGACAGCCTGACATACCGACGCCATGTTTGCGGCAAGAACCGCTTTCTTCGCCAGCCCTTTGGTAAATAGAAAGGCTCCGTCTGCAATTTGTTCAACGCTGCAGCTGCGATCGGAATATTGACGGTGAAAGTCGTCAAAGCAGACGATGGGCCCCATGAGCAGCTTGGGAAACATGCACATATAGACGGCATATTCCATGAAAGAATCCGCGGGGCGTCCTCTTTTATTCACATCTGCCAGATAGCTTACCGCATGAAACATATAAAACGAAATGCCCAGAGGAAAGCCCGCCGAAAAGCTTCCGTATTTAAACAGGGCAAGAACGGTCAGATCGACAGCGATGCCAATCGCCATCGCTTTTTTGCTCTTTGCCGCATAGCGGCCGGCGATTCCGGTAAACAGACAGGTGCATAACAAAACGGGAAGACTTGCGACGTCTCCCCATGCATAAAACAGAAGGCTTCCTGCCACCAGTACGGCATCCTTTCCCTTACGAGGGGTCAGCATGTACAGCAGGAAAAAGATCGGAAGATAGAAAAACAAAAAAGTCAGACCTGCGAACGACATCTTACTCTCACCTCGTGTCTGCTACTGCAGGATCTGCTTCATCAGCTCTTCTGCGATGCGGTCTTCCTCCACTTTGCGGATGATCTGTCCGTGATCCAGAATGAGACCGACGCCCTTGCCGCAGGCGACACCGTAATCGGCGCTGGCGGCCTCGCCCGGTCCGTTGACCTCGCAGCCCATAACAGCAACGCGGATGAACCGGTTTTCTTTTGCCAGCTTTTCGGAAAGGGGCTGCAGCTCTTGTTCCACCCTTGCTGCAATGGACGGAAGATCGACCCGTGTTCTTCCGCAGGTGGGGCAGGATACGAAATCGATTCCTCTTTTGCGCACGCCGACGGCAGCCAGCAGCTCCTTTGCAAGGATCACCTCACGGACAGGATCTCCGGTAAGAGAAATGCGCATGGTGTCGCCGATCTCATCCAGCAGCAGCGCGCCAAGGGCAGCAGACGATTTCAGCTCCGCCATGGTGCCGACGCCCGATTCGGTCAGCCCGATATGAAGAGGCCGGTCCGACTGGGCCGCAAAAAGCTTATGCGCCTTGTGATTCATCTGTACATCGGCAGATTTCAGAGATACGACGATATCGTCAAAACCGAAGCCCTCGCAATACTGTACAGCCTTGACCGCGCTCTCGCAAAGACCTTCTGCCGTAACTCCGCCGTATTTTGCGATGATCTCTTTTTCAAGAGAACCGGAATTAACGCCGATACGGATAGGGATGCCGGCGGCTTTAGCGCTTTTAAGCACGGCGCGAACCTTGTCTTCGGAACCGATGTTTCCCGGGTTGATGCGGATCTTGTCTGCTCCGTTTTCGATGGCAGCGATGGCGAGACGGTAATCAAAATGAATATCAGCCACCATGGGAAGGGGGCAACGCTTTTTGATCTCGCCAAAGCCCTTTGCGGCTTCCATATCGGGAACGGCAAGACGGATGATCTCACAGCCTGCTTCTGCCAGCCGTTCGATCTGCGCAAGGCTTGCTTTCGGATCTCTGGTATCGGTATTGCACATGGATTGAATGGAGACCGGGGCTCCGCCGCCGATCATGACCGATCCGCACATAACATGCTTTGTCGTTCTCATTATTTAAACTCCGTTTTCGGTTAAAAAAGATTGATGGTATCCTTTACGATCAGGAAAAACATCAGAAGCAGCAGCAGGATCATACCCGCCGCATGAATATAAGCCTCAGCCTTATCGGAAAGTCTTCCGCGGCTGACCCATTTGATCAGGAGCAGAAAGATCCTTCCTCCGTCCAGGGCAGGAAACGGCAGCATGTTCATCACTGCCAGATTGGCGCTGAGCAGCCCCATGAGAAAGCTGACTTCCATGGCACCCATGCGGGCCCGTTCGGAGACTACCCCGGCAATGCCCACAACGCCCATCACATCATCAGAGGAAACCAGGCCGGAAAAGACCATCTTCAAGGATACGAAGACCGACGCAGCAAACTGACCGGTCACCGCCAGGGCTCTCACGATTCCGGGCAGAAAGGAAAACCCGTTCATCCAGCACAGGATGCAGAGGATCACGATGCACAGCAGCAGATTCATTAACGAGCCGGCGCAAAGGATCAGGATCTTGTTGGGGATGGATTGATTGAGAAACGACGCAGGATCGTTTTTATCCGTATCTTTTTCAAAATCGTCTTCCCCCTCCAGACGGCAATAGCCTCCGATGGGAATCAGACGCAGAGAATATTCGGTCTCGCCCTTCTGCTTTTTCCAAAGCGCCGGTCCCATACCGATGGCAAATTCATGGACCTTTACACCGAAGAACTTGCTGACGATAAAATGACCGAATTCATGAATGATGATCATGAAAAAAAAGAGCAGAAATGCATACACCAAAGTGAAAATATATGCCATTAATTACCTCCGCTGATGGCAGCAATGATCTCTTTTGCCCGGGCACGCACCTGTTTTTCCATGGCTTCCACCTCATCGAGAGGCATCTG
>JABUTE010000081.1 GCA_021443825.1 Bacillota bacterium | reverse complement strand
TAAAATTCCGTGAACGAGATGCTTGTATTTACGATGTTAAATGAAGTCGAGATCGGAGCCCTGATAGGTGCCCCTGCGCTTCAGCTCCTGCTGAATGCCGTTGAGCACCGCATGCTTATTGCGGGTCCAGTCCGGGGCGATGAGCAGTTCTTTGGGAGCATCTCCCGTGAGCCTGTGTATGGTGATCTGCTGCGGAAGGAGCTGCAGAATATCGCAGATGACGGAAATGTATTCTTTCATGGAAAGCAGCGGGCAGCGGTCCGGATACAGGGCTGCGATGGGGGTGCCCTTCATAACATGCAGCATGTGCAGCTTGATGCCGAAGGGCCTGTGCGAAGCTGTATAGCGGGCGGACGCCAGCATGTCTTCTCTTGTTTCGCCGGGAAGCCCCAGGATCAGATGCACTACGGTGCGGATGGAGCGCTGGTGCAGGGCGGCCATCGCTGCTTCGAAATCCTCATTGGTGCAGCAGCGGTTGATCAATTTTCCGGTTTCTTCATTGGAGGTCTGAAGCCCCAGCTCCACCCACAAAAATGTTTTCCGGTTGAATTCCTCCAAAAGCTCCAGCACCTCGGCGGGAAGGCAGTCGGGCCGGGTGGCGATGGCAAGACCGATGACGCCGGGATAGGACAGGGCCTCTTCCCAGAGGGCGCGCAGCCTTTCAACGGGAGCATAAGTATTTGTAAAATTCTGAAAATATGCGATATAGACGGCATCGGGCCATTTGCGGCTGAGCAGGCGGATCTGATCGGGCACGGAGCCGGCAAAATCCCCGCTTCCCGCTGCGGAGCAGAAGATACAGCCTCCGGTGCCCTTGCTTCCGTCTCGGTTAGGGCAGGTAAAGCCGCCGTCAAGACTTAATTTGACAACGCGTTTTCCAAATTGCTCTTTTAAATAGGTTCCTATGGAATGATAGCGTATACTTCCAAAAATATTCATAACTTACATTATACCATACATAAACTGAAAAGACCTTTCAGAAATCCGCACTGCCGGAAATAATAAATTTGTATTTTTTAATTTGAGTAAATATTTATCCAAAAATTTAATTAAATTCGTTGAAATATTATGCGACGCATGCTAAAATGAACAGTCACAAAAGATAAATGTTAAATGTCACAGAAATGTATATTTTTGTGTTTACTGTACTAAGTTATTTGAAAATGGAAGGAGTTTTTTACAACATGAGTCACAAGTATGTGTACCTGTTCTCTGAAGGTGATGCTACCATGAGAGAACTTCTCGGCGGAAAGGGCGCCAACCTGGCAGAGATGACCAAGATCGGCCTGCCTGTTCCCCAGGGCTTTATCGTTTCCACCGAAGCCTGCACCAGATATTACGAAGACGGTCGTCAGATCAGCGATGAGATCATGGCTGAGATCATGGAGAACGTTGCCAAGATCGAAAAGATCAACGGCAAGAAGTTCGGCGATCTGAATAATCCTCTGCTGGTATCCGTTCGCTCCGGCGCAAGAGCTTCCATGCCCGGTATGATGGACACCATCCTCAACCTTGGTCTGAATGATGAAGTCGTTGCCGCCATGATCAAGGGCAACCCCGACCCCGCTTTTGAACGATTCGTATATGACTCTTACCGTCGTTTCATCCAGATGTTCTCTGACGTCGTTATGGAAGTCGGCAAGAAGTACTTCGAGACCCTCATCGACGAGATGAAGGCCAAGAAGGGTGTTACTCTGGATATCGAGCTGACTGCTGCCGATCTGAAGGAGCTGGCTACCCAGTTCAAGGCAGAATACAAGAACCAGCTGGGCGTAGACTTCCCCTCTGATCCTGTGGTTCAGATGCAGGAGGCTGTTAAGGCCGTATTCCGTTCCTGGGATAACCCCAGAGCCAACGTTTACAGAAGAGACAACGATATTCCCTATTCCTGGGGTACCGCAGTTTCCGTAATGCCCATGGTATTCGGTAACCTGAACGACAACTCCGGAACAGGTGTTGCCTTCACCAGAGACCCGGCAACCGGCGAAAAGAAGCTGATGGGCGAATTCCTGACCAACGCTCAGGGCGAAGACGTTGTTGCAGGCGTCAGAACTCCCATGCCCATCGCCATGATGGCAGAAAAGTTCCCCGCAGCCTACAAGGAATTCACCGAAGTCTGCACCACTCTGGAAAACCACTACCGCGACATGCAGGATATGGAATTCACCGTTGAAAACGGAAAGCTCTACATGCTGCAGTGCCGCAACGGCAAGAGAACCGCAAAGGCTGCTTTGAAGATCGCCTGCGACCTGGTAGACGAGGGCATGATCGATGAAAAGCAGGCCGTTCTCATGATCGACCCCAGAAACCTGGATACTCTGCTTCACCCCGGCTTCGACGTAGATGCACTGAAGAAGGCCACTCCCATGGGCAAGGGCCTTGGTGCTTCTCCCGGCGCTGCCTGCGGTAAGGTCGTCTTTACTGCGGAGGATGCAAAGAACGCTGTCGAAGCAGACAAGAACGCAAAGGTCGTTCTGGTAAGACTGGAGACCTCTCCCGAAGATATCGAAGGCATGAAGTCCGCACAGGGTGTACTCACCGTTCGCGGCGGCATGACCTCTCACGCAGCTGTCGTTGCCCGCGGTATGGGCAGATGCTGCGTATCCGGCTGCGGTGCTATCGCAATGGATGAAGAAAACAAGCAGTTCACCCTGGCAGGCAAGACCTTCCATGAAGGTGACTACATCTCCATCGACGGCTCCACCGGTAACATTTACGATGGTATCATTCCCACCGTCGATGCTGCCATCGAAGGCGAATTCGGCCGCATCATGGCATGGGCCGACAAGTATAAGCAGCTCGGTGTCCGCACCAATGCAGATACTCCCAAGGATGCACAGAAGGCCAGAGAGCTGGGTGCTGAAGGCATCGGCCTCACCAGAACCGAGCATATGTTCTTCGAAGCAGACAGAATCGCTGCCTTCAGAGAAATGATCTGCTCCGATACCGTAGAAGAAAGAGAAGCTGCGCTGGCCAAGATCGAGCCCATGCAGCAGGCTGACTTCGAGGGTCTGTACGAAGCAATGGAAGGCAACGAGGTTACCATCCGTCTGCTGGATCCTCCTCTTCACGAATTCGTTCCTCACGAAGATGCTGATATCGAGCTGCTGGCAAAGGCACAGAACAAGTCTGTTGCTGAGATCAGAACTATCATCGAAGGTCTGAAAGAATTCAACCCCATGATGGGTCACAGAGGCTGCCGTCTGGACGTAACCTATCCTGAGATCGCCGTTATGCAGACCAGAGCCATCATCAAGGCTGCCATCGCTGTCAACGCAAGAAAGGGCTACCACATCGAGCCGCAGATCATGGTTCCCCTGGTCGGCGAGGTCAAGGAGCTCAAGTATGTCAAGAATGTCATCGTTAAGACGGCAGACGCTCTCATCAAGGAAGCCGGCGTTGATATGAAGTATCTGGTCGGCACCATGATCGAGATCCCCAGAGCTGCTCTGACTGCTGATGAGATCGCTGCCGAAGCGGAATTCTTCTCCTTCGGAACCAACGACCTGACCCAGATGACCTTCGGTTTCTCCAGAGACGATGCCGGAAAGTTCCTCAACAGCTACTATGACACCAAGATCTACGAAAACGACCCGTTCGCAAAGGTCGATCAGACCGGCGTCGGCAGGCTGATCGCCATGGCTTCCAAGCTGGGCAGAAGCACCAGACCCGACCTGCACCTGGGCGTTTGCGGCGAGCACGGCGGTGACCCCAGCTCGGTAGAATTCTTCCACAAGACCGGAGTTGACTACGTATCCTGCTCTCCCTTCCGCGTTCCCGTTGCAAGACTGGCTGCCGCACAGGCTGCCATCAAGTTCCCCAGATAGGCAGACCGTCTGCGAAACTGCATACGAAATAGTAAGAATCCCGGTATCCGAACGGATACCGGGATTTTTGTATGGGGCGGGTGGCAATGCTTCTGTTAATCCTATCTTTCATTAACGAAAACCTTTTGCACTTTAAGCTCGTTTCTGCTAAACTATGTATGTTCGGCACGAAGCCGGATGTAAAATGCAGAAGCGTTTTTCGATGCACTTGCAATCGATCCTTATTCTTATATTGATTGAAAGATATACAGGTATATTACGAAGATATACAGCTTTTCCAGAAGGAAGAATTGTATATCTTTTCTATTCCCGGGAAGCTTCGAAAACACGGCCGGTGCCTGCTGCCCGCAGGTATTCCAACGGCTGTTTTCTCCTTCCCACCGATTCGAAAGGAGAATCATTATGCGTACCAATACTTCCAATCAGCTTCGCTCTCAAAAGATCGCTTATTCTGCACTATATCTGGCGATCGCTCTGGTGCTGCCGTTTCTGACGGGACAGATCCCCCAGATCGGCTCCATGCTCTGCCCGATGCATCTTCCGGCGCTGCTTTGCGGGTTTACCTGCGGCTGGCCCTGGGGCGTTGCCGTAGGCTTTCTTGCGCCTTTGCTGCGCTCGGTAATGTTCGGCATGCCTCCCATGTTTCCCACCGCGCTGGCCATGGCCTTCGAGCTGGCCGTTTACGGCGGCGTTGCCGGAATTCTGTATAAGAAGCTGCCTCATGATGGGTCCAATGGGGGGCAAAGCACAAAAAATCTGTATCTTGCGCTGATTACCGCCATGGTCTGCGGCCGCCTCGTCTGGGGTGCCGTCCGCTTTGTCTTTGCCGGTCTTTCGGCGACTAAATTTTCTCTGGAGGCCTTTATGGCAGGTGCGATCTTCAATGCGGTTCCGGGAATCATTCTCCAGCTGATTCTGGTTCCCGTTCTCGTCAGTGCATTGAAGCGTGCCGGCCTTGTTTTGAACAAATAGAAATAGCAAAGGAGCTTATAGAATGAAACGGTTTTCAAAACAGCAATGGCTGGTGCTCATCGGTGCATGTATGTTTACCAGCGCCGTGCTGGGCATTCTGGTCAATACCTACAGTCTGTTCTTTGCTCAGATGAAGACTCAGTTTGGCATTTCCATGACCCGGATCACCAGTCATAACACCATCCGTGCCGTGGTGGGTGCTGTTACCGGCGTCTATGCCACAGGGCTGTTTTACCGGATGAAGAACAAAAAGCTCTACTTTTTTGCGACCATCACGACGATCTCCTTCGGCTATGTGCTGATCGCTCTTGATCCCACCGGGATAGGCTGGTATGCAGGCTCTGTGCTGGTAGGCTCGCTGATCGGCTCTGCTGTCATCTGCCTTTCCTATGTGCTGGGCAAGTGGTTTCCCGATAACAAGGGTCTTGTGACCGGCATCGCCACCAGCTTTTCCGGTGTGGCCGGCGTCATTTTCAACCCGGTAGCCGGAAGCCTGATCGAAAGTATCGGTGTCATCAAGGCGCTCTATTGCTTTTCGGCCTTGAATTTTACGGTGGGCATGATCGGCTCCGCGCTGGTATTTCCCAAAGCAGGGGACCATTTCTTCGAAGAGGATGTGCAGCCTGCCCAAAAGAAAAAAGGCGGGTTTGCAAATGTTTCCATTCCCCATCTGGTGCCCCGTTTTATCTTTACCGTCATGGTTTTGACGGGCTCCAATATCATGCTCCAGTTCATCTTCAACGTATCGGTATTTGCCCAGGCGGTGGGCTATTCGCTGGCCCAGGCAGCCTCCGTTGCATCCTTTGTCATGGTGGGCAACATTACCGGAAAGCTGATCTTCGGCGCGCTGGCCGACCGATTTGATCCGATTACGGCGGTTCTCATCGTGGGAAGCTGCCTTGGCGGAGCGGTTCTCGTCTATATCTTCTTTGCCAATATGTATCCGCTGCTTTGCGCGGCTTCTGTTTTATACGGCTTTTGCTATTGCTTCGGCAATGTGGGCATGGCAAGGTGCGCCGCAAGAGTCTACGGCGAAAAGGGCCAGAAGAGCATCGTAGGCTATCATGTGAGCATCACCCAGGGGGTGGGCGCCGTGATCTCGCTGCTCATCGGCATGGTCTACGACAGGTTTGGTTCTTTTACACCTGTTCTGTGGATCGGTTTTGCATCGTTTTGCGTGATGATGCTGGGCGCCGTCTGTCTGCGCAGGCTGGAAAAGCAGGACGGTCTGCTGGAATAATCGTCTTAAAACAAAAAAAGCGGTACCTGATCGTATCAGGTACCGCCTTTTTTTATTTGGAACTGGGAGACGCTTATTCAACTGGGAATATGTTATAATTCATTTAATGGATATACTGAAAATGGTGAAATGAATTTACGTCTGTTATCAGATACAGGGTTTGTTTAAAGTGGTTATTCAGTGATGATTGTGCTTTGTGACACACAATAAGGATTCGTAATTGTTGTGATCCCATGAAACACAGAATATTATTGTGAAAAATAAAAAATATCGCGTTTATTTGTCCCATTTTTGTTGTTTATGTGGTAATTATTAGTAGAAGAATCACGAATGAATGTTGATCTGCAATACAGACAGTAAAAAATGCTCTTATCTATTTATGAAAAATACCACAAAGAAATGCTGCGTATCGCATACGGAATACTGCAGGAGCAGCATCTTGCAGAAGATGCTGTTCAAGATGCTTTTGCAGCAGCAGGACAAATTGCCGGTTTGTTGGATCATGATTGCGAGAAGACAAAAAACACACTGCGTTTGATCGCTCGAAGGAAGGCAATCAATCTGTACAACAAGAAAAAGCTGCAGCTTGAACAGACGGTAGAGTTAACGGATATTCTTCAGAACAATATTGCGGATACAATGCAAAACCAGGGGGCTTTGATGACAGCAATAAACGAACTGAAACCAAGCTATCGAAGGATTTTGCTTTTACGGTTTGATGAAGGTTATACAACGAAAGAAGTCGCACAGATACTATCTATTTCGGAAGAGAATGCAAAGCGTCGACTCACCAGAGCGAAAGCTGCATTATGGAAAGAATTGCATGAGGAAAAATAAGAGTCACTGGATGCATTTTTGGGTGTGGGCTAAATAGTTTATATCCTTTCTTCTGGTAATCATGAAAGGAGTTGGTAAGTTAGATAAATGAAAGGTTTCTTAAAAACTGTTGAAGTATTATTTTGGCAAAGGAGAAAATATGAGAAGAATAATTGTATCAATGATACTGCTCGTTACTATGCTTTTAAATTGTATCCCGGCTTTTGCAATTCAAAAGGAACCATATGGGAACTTTTACGTCTATAGTGAAACAGTACCAGACTCAGTTTCAGAGTACATATCGCAGTCAATAGGGGAAATGATTGCTGAATATTCATCGAAAGGTTGTTTAAAGGTTAGTGTTCCATTTAAATTAAATAATGCAAAAAATGACTTGTATTATTCTGTAGTTTACTGTAATAATTCTATTATCGGAACTTACCGTGTATTCGAAATAGATGGGGAACTTAATGGAATATTCAGTGAGAATGAAGACCTAATCAATGGCTTGAATTCGATATCCGGAGTATCAACAGAAAAGAATCCTGCATATTTGTTTGCTGGAGACTATGATGACATTTTGGCAATTGTTGGAGCTGAAGGATATGTAGTATTGTCCGATCCATTAGGGCGAGAAACTTGCATAGAGGCGTTTCCGGGAATAGATTATGATGAGATGGTGGTTAATCTTGCAAATACGATTTCCTATCGAAGTGCAAGAAGTACACCCTCGAGCAAGTTTCTTTCAACCGGATGGAGTGAAATTCAAGGCTCTTTGCCTTGGTGCAACGCCTATGCAACAGCAAATATTATTCGCTTTAAAGCTGGAGTAGGTGTTGCTTTTTGTAATGCACAAATGATCATGGAGTGGGCATACCCTGAACTTAATGATAACGAACTGATCAATACACCATTGAGCACAACGAAAGCAAGACAATATGCGAACACATGGGATATTTATCCAAGTTACGTTTCTTATAGAATCACATACTCTCAGGTCGTTAATGAGATTCAATCAGATAACCCCATGATATTTCTGGTTGATAATTTAACAACTGGGGAAACCAAAGCGCATGCCTTGGTTTGCCGCGGTTATTCAGATAATGGAGGAGACTCGTATTATTCTATCTGGAATCCATGGTACTCAAGATATGAGAAGATCTACACTTCAAACAATCTCTATGTTCCATATAGTGGTTCTACAAATTACAGATGGTCTGCGACCATGTATCAATGGGATTATTAAATGAAAATAGATTTAAAAAGAATAATACTGCTCATCATAATGGTTTCGATGATTCCGATCGGTTATTGGGCTTACCGCAATAACAAATACCCGGATCATTTAGCGGACGCAGATCTGTACGATCAATATGAAGTCGCTGCCGAAAGGTGGGCGAAAAAACAAGAAAATATCGAAGCGATCGAGATTACAGAGATCGATTCGGATCCGTGTCTGATGGATCCTCTGCGAAATGCAAGATCCTGGGTGAATACGACTGTGCAGGTCCGGATCATTCTCAAAGAAGAATTCTCGGAGGAGGATCAACGCAGCTGCTATCAAAGCTTATGGGATTCTTTATCAAAGAGTCAAAACGGATTCCGGATCCGCATTTTGGCGGCCCGGTTTGAAACATCCGACGGAAAGCTTCTCCAAACAATCGACAATGAAAATAGCAGGATGATCTTCTGGGAAGAGCCGTCCCGGATGTTAAAATCTGACATTTTAGAAGATGAATATCAGCTGCAGACTTCGTTTTATGAGTTGACAAAGGGTGCCGGTCTGGACAGCAAGGACCGCTTTGATGAAAAAATGCATCTGTATCGCTTTGAAACAGATGATAACAGCCACCTGCTAAAGGTGGTCATAACGGATCAGATCAGCCAAAAGGAAGGATATACCGCCTATCAATACCGTGAAGACAAGGGCGATATCCTGTTGACCGCATTCCTGGATGATCCGAAAGCCTTGCAGGCGATTCAAAATCTTTCGATCCGGAAGATCGAGCTGACCGTTCGTGTTCAGGTCGATGGCGGTGATATTACTGAATATACCTATAGCAGGCAGCTATAGAAGGGCATACAAACGCCCCGGAGCAGGATCGCTCCGGGGCGTTTATCCCTTTTCTTATGTTTGATTGCTTACAGCGCCTTCAGGAAGTTGAGGGCATAGCCGACATGCATGGAGATGCCGGTCTTCATGGCTTCTTCATCGATGTCGAAATAACAGTTGTGGATCTCGGCGCCGCTGCCCACCTGGGGGTTTCTGACGCCCAGGTTGCCGTAGCAGCCGGGGCCGATCTCGAAGTAGTTTCCGAAGCTTTCGGAGCCCATGGTCACCTGCATATCGCAAAGCGACCCGGCGGGCAGCACCTTGGCTGCGGTGTCGCGGGCCAGCAGGGCGCAGGCCTCGTCGTTGATAAGAGGCATGGCACCGCCGGTCGCACCCCGGTTGATGATCTCGCAGTCGTAAGCTGCGCCGGCAGTATCGCAGATGCGCTGCAGCTGGGCCATGAAGGGCTTGCGAACCTTTTCTTCCGAGAAGTATCTGGCCGTGCCGAAGACCTCTACCTCATCGGGAATGATGTTGGCAGCGGTTCCGCCCACGATCTTGCAGATGGTAACGGTCAGCTGCTCAAAGGGCGATATGGTATTCATGCGGATGCCCTGGATCTGGTTCAGCACATTGAGCATGCAGTCCATGGGATTGTGGGAAAGATCCGGACGGGAGCCGTGGCCGCCGCGGCCCTTGATCAGCAGGTTGATGCGCATGGCGCCTGCGTTGGCAGGGCCGGGGTTGATGCCGAAGGTTCCCGAATCCATCTTCTGCTCGACGTGCATACCAAAGCACGAATCGAACTTCAGCCCGCTTTTCTTGTAGTAGTCGATCAGGTAGGCATAGTTTCCGCCGCCTTCTTCGCCCCGCTCGAAATTGAGCAGCACGGTTCCGGTGAACTGCTCCTTCAGCTGATTGAGGATCTTCCCTGCGGTGAGCAGCATGGCGGTGTGGGCATCGTGACCGCAGGCATGCATCACGCCCGGGTTTTCGGACTTGCATACACGGGGACCCTTCAGGTTGTTATCGGTCTCTTCGATGGGAAGAGCATCGATGTCGCCGCGGAGCATGACCGTTTTTCCGCCTTCTTTGCCCTGAATGGTGGCGATGACGCCGCCGTTTGGAACATTCACATAGGGAATGCCCTCGGCATCCAGCTTTTCGCAGATGAAGCGGACGGTGTTTTCTTCTTTGCCGGACAATTCCGGATGGGTATGAACATATCTTCTTGCCTGAACAGCATAGTCGAACTGCTGCGAAGCAAGACTCATTACATCGATCATAGTAGCCTCCGATAGGTACGGTTCAAAAGCGATCGCTTACTTGCGGTTGTTGAAATAGGCATCGACGGCCTTCAGGAAGATGGTAACAGCCGACTCCATGGAGTCTTCGTTGAAGATGATCTTGGGATTATGCTGGCCGAAGATCAGCGACTTGTCTTCGGGAGCTGCGCCGATGGTGAAATAGACAGAGGGAACCTTTTCGGCATACAGAGCAAAGTCTTCGGAGCCGATGAACTGGGTGCCGGGCAGATAGGTGTGGATAACACCGGTCTCGTCGATGGCAGCGCGCAGCTCTTCGGAAAGCTTTGCGTCGCAGACCAGGCTGGGAACATTGCTCAGCTCTTCGATCTCGCACTTGCAGCGGTATGCGGTGCAGACAGCGGGAACGATCTCGTTGATGCGCCGGATGAGCATTTCTCTGACCTGCGGATCGAAGGTTCTGAGGGTGCCCTGCAGCACGCAGGTTTCGGGAATGACGTTGGAGGCACTGCCGGCGGCAAACTGGCCGATGGTAAGAGCAGCAGCCTTAAGAGGCGGTTTTTCTCTTGCGACCAGGGCCTGCAGAGCCTGGTAGACCTCAACGCCTGCATTGATGGGATCGATGCAGTTTTCGGGCTGGGAGCCGTGGCCGCCCACACCGGTGATGTTGATCTTAAAGCCGTAGACAGCGCCCATCAGAATATCGTTGTAGGCGAGGGTGCCCATATTCTGGGGAGCAAAGATGTGCATGGCGAAGGCGTGATCGACCTTGGGGTTTTCGAGAACGCCCTGTGCGATGGCGGCCTTTGCGCCCTGGAAGGTCTCTTCGGCAGACTGGAAGAGGATCTTAACAGTGCCCTTCAGCTCGGCCTCGTGCTCTTTCAATACCTTGGAAACGCCCAGCATAACGGCGCCGTGCATATCGTGGCCGCAGGCGTGCATGCAGCCGTTGGTCGATGCGAAATCCAGACCGGACAGCTCGCCTCCGGGCAGGCCGTCTACGTCAGCACGCAGCATCAGGCAGGGCTCGCCATGGCCCAGCGTGAACCAGATGCACGAGATATCGTCTTTGACCTGGTGCTCGATGCCCATTTCGGTCAGCTGAGCGGAAATGTATTTCATGGTCTGGGGCAGCGTGGTTCCCACCTCGGGGATCTGATGCAGCTCTCTTCTCCAGGCGATGACCTGTTCTTTTACGTTTTTCGCTTCGGTGTTGGGATTCATGTTCATAATAATTCTCCTTTGATGGAATTTTCATTCCTTCTGACAGGGTTTACCGATATGATATATTGTATTTGTTTTCCCCCGGATTCTCAACCGGTTTCGGGCAAAATCATGGTATAATACAAAAAATACAAGCCCATCGGAGGTATGCCTGTGAAAAGGAGAAAAAAGAAAATGCTGTTATTCTGTCTGTTCGCTGCTCTGGCTGCCGGCGGGGTGTCCTATGCGGTCTACGCAAAGGCGCAGCTTCCCGATATCAAAGATAAGACCATGTTCAGCTATACCCATTCCTTTGGCGGCGGCATGAGCGGGGGCGGCAGATCGTTTGAGCTTCACTACGACTGCGAAGACCGGCTGATCCTTACGGCCAGCAGCAAGAGCTGGTACGGGCAGATTCCGTCTGTGCGGGAATATCTGGTGGCAGACGACACCCTGTCACGGCTGGAGGAAGTCGCCCGCAAATATCATATGGAGCGCTGGAACAATAAGGAATTTACAAACCAGTTCATCGCTGACGGTGCGTCGGAAAGCTATCATTTCGCCTTTAAAAAAGATCGCAAAAAGCGGGGCGGCTATGAATCCTTCGGTTTTTCGTCCCAGTATTATCCCGACCGCTATGCCAATAAGCTGGCGCAGCTGGATGCTATCGTTTCGGACGCGGTGGAAAAGGGAGAGCTTTTACCCGGGCTGCTTTTGCCGGCCGAAGAGGAAGAGGATGCCTTTGCCGGTCCTGTGATCCCAGCCGGAGAGGTTTCGATCCTCGTTACCGAGTATTCTCAGGATACCCTCCACTTCCGCATGCTCAACGGCACGGAAAGCGAGCTTACGGTGCAGGCCGCCTGTGCGGTTTATGATGCCGCAACGGGCGATCTTGTCTGCGACAACAGCGACAGCTATAGTTCCCCCTTAAGCTGCAGTCCGCAGCGCTATGAAGATGCAGCAACGACCCTTTCTGTTCGACTGGGCGCCGGCATCTACCGGCTGACCGTCGGCGAATATAACGGCACATTCGAAATAGGAGACCTGCATGATTAAATTTGAAGATGTGACCTTCGGCTTTCCCCAAAAAGATCTTTACGATTCCATCAGCTTTGTGATCGAAGAAGGGGAGCATGCCGTTCTCATCGGAAGCAACGGCACCGGAAAGACCTCTCTTTTGAAGCTGATGACAGACCCCGATCGCTACACCTGGGAGGGCAGGATCGAGGTCGCTCCCGATGCCCGCATTGCCTTTGTGGACCAGTTCGTCAAGCACGAGGCTTCGGAGGGCAGCGTATTCGACTATCTGGCCGAACCATTCGAGGCTTTGCAGCAGCAGGCCGATCAGGTCTGCCGGCAGATGGAGTCGGGCGAAAACATGGAGGCCTTATGCGACCGCTACCAGCAGCTTCTGGACGAGATGGAGGCCATCGATGCCTACGATCACGAGGTCAATATCAAAAAAGAACTGGCGCTGGCCGGTCTTGCCGGCATTGAGAATAACAGCCTGCGGCAGATCAGCGGCGGTGAATACAAGCTGCTTTCCATCATCCGCAGCATGCTGCAAAAGCCCCAGCTGCTGATCATGGACGAGCCCGATGTCTTTTTGGACTTTGAAAATCTGGTGGGGCTTACCCGCCTGATCAACGGCTACGAGGGAACGATCCTGGTCATCACTCACAACCGGCTTCTGCTGAACCAGTGCTTTGATAAGATCCTGCATCTTGAGAACCGGCAGCTGCAGACCTTTCCCGGTTCCTTTACCGAATACCAACGAGCTCTTTTGGAGACCAAGATCGACATGCTGGAGCATGCCGCGAAATTCGATGAGTTCATGGATATCCAGCGGGCCAACATTGAGCGGATGCGCGACGATGCCACCGAAAAGGCCGATCCCAGAAAGGGCCGCCAGCTGAAGGCACGAGTCAGCTATCTGGAGCGCTTAAAGGTGATGAAGGGGTCTTATCCCTTTATCGAAGAGCACGACTGCGGCATCGTTTTTCCGGTGCTTTCGGAAGAGAAAGAGCAGGGCGGCGAAGAGGAAATGCAGCCTCTTCTTTCCGTGAAGGAGTATTCCCTTGCCTATGACCGGCCGCTGCTCTCCCACGTCAGCTTCGACATCTTCGCCGGCGATAAGATCGCCATCGTGGGCGCCAACGGCACGGGAAAATCCAGTCTTCTTCGCGATATCGGCCGTATGCTGGA
>JABUTE010000010.1 GCA_021443825.1 Bacillota bacterium | reverse complement strand
CCCCAGCAGGGTGCCTGCAAGCTGACCCTGAACATCAAGGACGGCATCATCGAAGAGGCTCTGGTCGAGACGCTGGGCTGCTCCGGCATGACCCACTCCGCCGCTATGGCATCGGAGATCCTCATCGGCAAGACCATTCTCGAAGCACTGAACACCGACCTGGTATGCGATGCCATCAACACCGCAATGAGAGAGCTGTTCCTGCAGAT
Organism: Bacillota bacterium; assembly: GCA_021443825.1. Taxonomy (GTDB): domain Bacteria; phylum Bacillota; class Clostridia; order Peptostreptococcales; family Anaerovoracaceae; genus RGIG2707. Next base: position 13,444 of record JABUTE010000010.1, on the reverse strand, counting down.
CGTCTACGGACGTTCGCAGACCGCCTTCTCCGAGGGCGGACTTCCCATCGGCGCCAGCCTGGAGGATCTGGGCAAGGGTCTGATGGGCCAGGTAGGAACCATGTTCGCCACCAAGGAAAAGGGACCCAGATACCTGCAGCTGACCGAAGGCTATGTTACCAGACTGGCTCTGAATGCAGATAACGAGATCACCGGCTATGAGTTCGTCAAGTTCGGCCCCATGATGGAAAACATCAAGAACGGCATGGACGCCAACGAAGCACTGAAGAAGGCGACCGGTCACTACGGCCAGTTCGACAATGCGGTCAAGTATATCGATCCGCGCCACGAGTAAAAACGGAGGACTGAAACAATGGCATTATTTGAAAGCTACGAAAGAAGAATCGACCATATCAATGAAGTCCTCGCAGGCTACGGCATCAGCTCTGTGGAGGAATGCCGCGCACTCTGCCAGGAAAAAGGCTTTGATCCCTACGAGATCGTAAAGGGCGTTCAGCCCATCGCCTTTGAAAACGCATCCTGGGCTTATTGCGTAGGCGCAGCCATCGCTCTGAAGAAGAACGTAAAGTCTGCCGCCGAAGCAGCCGAAGCCATCGGCGAAGGTCTGCAGGCCTTCTGCATCAAGGGTTCTGTTGCCGACGACAGAAAGGTCGGCCTGGGCCACGGCAATCTGGCAGCCATGCTGCTGCGCGACGACACCCAGTGCTTCGCCTTCCTGGCAGGTCACGAATCCTTTGCTGCCGCAGAAGGCGCCATCGGTATCGTAAAGAACGCCAACAAGGCAAGAAAGACTCCCTTAAGAGTCATCCTCAACGGTCTTGGCAAGGACGCCGCCCAGATCATCTCCAGGATCAACGGCTTCACCTATGTGCAGACCCAGTTCGACTACTACACCGGCGAGCTGAAGGTGGTCATGGAAAAGAAGTATTCCGACACCGAGCGGGCAGATGTTCGCTGCTACGGCGCTGACGACGTTCGCGAGGGCGTTGCCATCATGCACAAGGAGCATGTCGACGTTTCCATCACCGGCAACTCCACCAATCCCACCCGCTTCCAGCACCCCGTTGCAGGCACCTATAAGAAGGAATGCATCGAGCAGGGCAAGAAGTACTTCTCCGTCGCTTCCGGCGGCGGAACCGGCAGAACCCTGCATCCCGACAACATGGCTGCAGGCCCCGCCTCCTACGGCATGACCGACACCATGGGCCGCATGCACTCCGATGCCCAGTTCGCAGGCTCCTCTTCTGTTCCCGCACACGTTGAGATGATGGGCTTTTTAGGCATGGGCAACAACCCCATGGTCGGCGCCACCGTCGCCACCGCAGTTGCTGTTTACGAAGCATTAAAGTAAAGCAATCACAGCGCATACGACGATCAAGATCCCCTGCTTCAGGGGATCTTTTTTTCATGCTTTTCGCCAGCCTATTGCATCAATTACAAAGGTGGGAAATACGCGAATCCATCGTAAAACCCGCGCAACAACATCATTTAACTCAATTAAGTAATCAGACATATTTAAATGATATATAACTAATTGACAAGATAACTAATATGTGTCATATTCAGTAATACATTCATGTAATGCTGCGACGTTATTTTCAGAAACACAAAGGAGGATACGAATGAAAAGATTTACATGTATTGTATTATGTCTTGTATTATTGCTTTCCGCAACAGTCCCAACACTTGCAATGACACCCCATAAGGTCATTGAAAAAGATACCATAAAGAGTCTTCCCGGCATTTTTTATGGAGATTCTTTGAAAGAGGTCGGTGAAAAATCAGATTTGGATACATCCCTTATAATCCATTCTCTCAGATTGGGCAATTCGCAGATCAATATCAATGCAAGTATAATTCACGCAGGGCAAAATTACCGAATCGAAGCTATCGGTAAATTATACAAATCAGTTATTAGCGATACTACTGTTGTCGGGATTTTTAATACGAGCAAAGATTTTTCAATAGATAGCTTTATCATAGAATTTTCACCACAGACAGAACTGCTGCTGAAAACAACAGCGAAAGACTATCTGAAGCTTACAAGGACCAATCCTGTAATCAAAATAGCGATCAGGCAGATTGCCACCGAAGATATATTCTACTTTGAGGATATCATCAACGAACCGTGCTCGTTAGCAACTGTGAATGTCGATCATCTGCCTGTTGCTGAAGAGGATAGTACTCTTGAGAACGCACTGTATCATAACGAACGTTGGTTTCTTTATTTCAAAGCGAAAGATTTTACGCCGACTGAGGCGTCTTCAGAGGATATCTCAAACATGAGCACTATTTTCGACTTACTTGAATTAAATAAGCAGCGTATTCAAGTTGGCAAATCACAGGCAAAAACAGTATCCCCGTTCGAGCCCATCGATGCGTCCCTCTTCAAACGGGAAGGAACATCACAAATGACAAGCGATAATCTGATCGGATGGTATATGACCACAGTTGAGTACCCTGTCAATTCCGGCAATTACTTATCTTCCTTGACTGAATGGACTTATTTAACTCCGGATACCGTTTACAAAAATTCTTTGAATGCATTTAATTTCCGGATATTGGCATCTGGTGAATACTTTTACCGAGCCGCTGATGATGTTATCTTCCAATGGTCATCCTATGCAACATATCGGCTTGGTGATACAAAAGTTGCAGCTTCATTAAAGACTGCGAGAGGTGATGTTTTTACGTATTACCAGTATACCCAACAATACAACAGCAGTGAGTATACGGATACAGCAAATCAAATACTTGGATTGTTTAAAAGAACCGCCACGCTGGGAGGAATTCTTTCTATTCTTGATACGCTGATCCCACATCAGGTATCGGCGAATGCAGATTCCTTTCCGGATACGCTCGCTGCATGCGAAGCAATATACGGAACAGAAGACGGTCAGCCAAAAACAGTTGTGTATCTGGGCATCTCCATGCCAGGCAACAAAAAATTATATATGGCCAATGACCGCCTATTGATGAGTGCAATTTGGAAAAAGCCCTCCGATGTCTCTCACTATTATTCCTATGTAAGCGGGAGTAAAACGATTGAAATTGCTTATCAGTATTCCGTTTATGATGGCAGCAATGCTGTCTTAAGCAATCGAACCAAAGTTCATTCCAGAACCTACTATTAGCATGAATTGAGGCATGAAAACAGATGAGAAATGTAAAGAATCCCGCCTCAAAAAAAACAGGCAGTAAAAAACATATCATTTCCAGCAGTATACTTCTCGCTATTTTACTTTTTGGAGTATGTTTCCGAATAATAGGAAATCAAATGGCAATGAATTATATAAAAAAATATGATAAGTATCTCGACACAAGCCTTGTTTCTGTAAAGAAGGTTCGTCTGATAAGAATCTCAGATAAGTGCTGGCCGATCATCTGTGAATATGACGGCGTTGAATTCCCCGTTTTTCTTTTAGCAAATACCGACCAGTTCGTTGAAAAATATGCGGAAGCAAAGTATATCGAGCGTATTCTTGCAGCATATCAAGGAGATCACATTCAAAGTATTCATATCCCCATGATTTACACGATGCTGGTTACAGATCCTAATAAGCTTGATATAATGTATCGCCTTTCTGTAATGTTTGATCAGTCAATAAATACAAAAGAAGCCTTCGTGAAAGCCACAGAGGAAGTACTATCCGCTTTGCAACATTCAGGCCTTAGCAAGTGCAATCACTTAATCGTGTATACGACCATCAGCGGAACGCTAATGCACATTGAGCTTTCACCACAGTATAAAATACCCGATTCAGCAGAATTGGCAGAGTTAATCGGATGCGGTCTGTAACCTTCCTACGATTCTGCTAATATAGTCTAATCAATACGAGGCTACCGACGTTTTCCCGTCGACATTTCCAACCGTCCCAGTACTACTTGCATTTTTCTTTTGAAAGAGCAGCCCTTATCACGGGACAGATAGCAAAAAATCCCCCTGAAGGAACTATCCTTCAGGGGGATTTCTTTTGCTTATAATAATTATGAAGATCACGGAGCCTTTGTGAAAAGTCGCTTTCATTATCGTGCCCCACAGTTAAGAGAGCAGTTATCAAATATCTCATATTGAATTATCAAGGCCGTGTTATAATATTGTTTAAGCCTTTCACACAGGAGAACGATATGAGAACCGTGAAATACACTCTCCCGGAAATATCTGCATACCGCATCCTGTCATTGGCTGTCGGAACAAAGGCCGTTTCACCTCTTGGACCTTACAGAGAAGGGCCGGAAGAGCAAAACGAAATAAGAAAAATGAAGGTAAGGGTTTTCACGGAAGGGATTCCTGCGGAAGCCTTTCCATCACGGTTCCTGACTCGCGGAATAAATATTGACAGACAAGGAGAATAAAAAATGGAACGTAAATACCCGCATCTTTGTTCACCTATCCGAATTGGCAACGTGTTTTTCAAGCACCGCATGTTCGCCACCCCTATGGGCGGCACGGACATTGAAAACGACGGCTGCATCGGCCCCAAGTCTCAGGCCTTTTATGAGTATCGCGCCAAGGGCGGCGCCGCGGCTGTCACCGTCAGCGAGCTAATGGTGCACCCCGCTACCGACGGTTCCCACGCCTATCACCTCGACGAGAGCATACTCAACTCTCTCGCAAAGGCGACCTACACTGCCGACGCCATCCGCCGCCACGGCGCGATCCCAAGCATTGAGCTGAGCCATTCCGGTATGTTCGCCGGCACCTATATGACCGACAAGACAAAGTCACACGGTCTTGCCCAGTGGTCGGCAGACGACGGCATACGCGCAGACGGTGTGCCCTACAAGGCTCTGACCAAGGAGATGATAGACGAGATCGTCGCCGCCTACGGTCATGTGGCCGGGCTTTGCAAGCGGGCAGGCTATGAAATGGTCATGGTGCACGCAGGACACGGCTGGCTCTTGAACCAGTTCCTCTCACCTATGTTCAACCATCGCACCGATGAATACGGCGGCTCAACGGAGAACCGCTGCCGCTTTGCCATTGAGGTACTCAAGGCCGTACGCGCCGCCGTAGGCCCCGGCTTCCCCATAGAGCTGCGCCTCAGCGGAGCCGAATTTGTCCCGGAGGGCTACGACCTTGACGAGGGCATCCGGATCGCAAAAATACTCGAGCCTTATGTTGACCTTCTCCATGTAACTGCAGGCACCTATCAGCGCACCTTCGGCATAACCCATCCCAGTATGTTCGAGGAGCACGGCAGGAATGTCTACCTTGCCGCCGAGATAAAGAAGCATGTCAGCATACCCGTCGCAACCATCGGAGGTCTCTCCGATCCTGCACAGATGGAGGAGATCATCGCCTCCGGTAAAGCGGATGTGGTTGAAATGGGCCGTCAGCTTCTTGCCGATCCCGAGCTCCCCAACAAGGTCTTTGAGGGGCGCGACGAAGAGATCGTCCACTGTATGCGCTGCTTCGTATGTATGTCCGAGCGTACCGCCACGGGCACGCGTCGCTGCGCCATCAATCCCATCATCGGTCGCGAGGACGAGGGCATGGAGATTCCTCCCGCGCCTGTTAAAAAGCGCGTTCTCGTAGTGGGCGGAGGTCCCGGCGGACTCTACGCCGCATACACTGCCGCACGGCGCGGGCACGATGTGCTGCTGTGCGAAAAAGAAGGCGAGGTCGGCGGCATCCTCAGGAGCGAGCGCGTACTTCCCTTCAAGCAGGAAATGGCTATTCTCGGAGACAGCTATAAGATACTGGCAGAAAAAGCAGGAGCAAAAATACGTGTAAACCAGAGCGTGGATAAGGCCTTTGCCGAGAGCTATGCGCCGGATGCCATCATCATCGCCGCAGGCTCCTCGCCTCTGCGCCCGCCTATCCCCGGTCTTGACGGAGATAATGTCATACTCGTCAACGATCTGTATAAGCATCAGAAGCCAGTCAGCGAAAGCGTTGTGGTTTTCGGCGGCGGTATCTCCGGCGTTGAGTGCGCGATACACATGGGGATGGAGGGCAAGACCGTCCACCTCGTTGAGATGCGCGACGATGTGGCTCTCGACTCCGTCATCCGCCAGCGCCCTATACTCATGGCAAAGCTCAAGGAGCTCTGCACCGTTCACACCGGATACAAGGGACTTGAGGTCTCAGGCGAGGGTATATGGTGCGAGACGAAGGAGGGCGAGCGCGTTCTCGTTCCCGGCACCACCGTTATCTGCGCTCTCGGGCAGAGACCGAGAAGGGATGTCGTAGAAGAGCTCTACGACTGCGCGCCATTTGTCCGTGTCATCGGCGACGCCAACGCGGTGGGCACCATAACCAAGGCCACCTATCAGGGACATCACGCCGCGCTGGATATCTGATAAGGTGTCAAGCTTGTATGCTCTTTGAGATAAGCTATCTTCAGGGACAGACGAGCCTCAAAAACAGCTTAACGACAACTCAATAGCTTAAAGAAAACAGTGCACAGCGAAGCAAAGCGAACGCTCGCAGTGCACTATTTTCATTCTTGTTGAAATTGCACCAATATCGCATAAGAAACAGCCGGAAAAAGCGAAGGTGCGGACCATAAAAAGAATAACGTCCAGAAAAGCAGTTTATTCTGCCTTCCCGGGCGTTATTTTTTTCTTTGCAATGCTACTGGAATAATTTTGGAATTGCTTTTCCTTATCTCCCCGTAGCTTTATCCTTCAGGGGGCTTTTATAAATCCTATTCCGCTGGCTTTAAAACGCCACATCGGGCTCCGAGCCTTTTTCGAAGCACGCCGGACATACATAGCTGACGGTCAGCTGATAGCTGCTGATGGGGTGCTCCACCAGCTTTTCCAGATCGCTTTGCAGGCTGCTGACGAAGATATCCTCGACACTGCCGCAGCAGGAGCAGATCAGATGGCCGTGGGGAGTCAGATTTTTATCGAACATATCCGGATTGCCCGGATTGGACAGCTGGCGGATATAGCCTTCGGCAGCCAGCTTGCCCAGAATGCGGTAAACGCTGGCTAAAGATACCTTGATATCTTTTTCCTTTGCGAGAAAGAATACCTCTTCTGCGCTCAGGTGCTTCATGGAATTTCGAACCAGATCCAGGATCTGCTTATTTAAAGAAGTCATAGCTACCCCTAACTCATCCAATTAAGAATCATTCTTAATTTTAGACTACAGAAAATCGTTTGTCAATCCCGCAGGGTGAATTTTAAAAGGATCCCGAGCGAATCCGTGCGATTCTCATTTCAGCGGCCTGCTTCGTTTGTTATTTCACAAACCTTTAAATTTCAAGGCTTTTGCCATCTTCTTTTTGAATAACTTATAGCAGTTTTTTTGAATTCTGCTATAATGGAAAGGATGAAAGCATCTGCTGCAGTCGCAGGATGGCCGAGTCCGGGCCGCCCTGCTCTTCCATAAAGATCCGACTCATATAGGTAAAAGGTATTTTTACTATGGAAAGAGACAATCTTACAATGCTGGTCGACTTTTACGAGCTGACCATGGGCAACGGCTATTTCAGGCAGGGTCTTGAGAATCAGATCGCCTATTTCGATCTGTTCTTTCGCAAGATCCCAGAAAACGGCGGCGTTGCATTGTGCGCAGGCCTTGGCCCCTTTATCGATTATGTTCAGAATCTGAAGTTCACCGAAGATGACCTGGCCTTTCTGCAGAAGAAGGGCTTTGACGAGCGCTTTATCGACTACCTGAGAAACTGGAAGTTCAGCTGCGATATCTGGGCGGTTCCCGAAGGAACGCCCATTTTTCCGGGCGAGCCCATCATGACCGTAAGAGGTCCTGTGATCCAGGCCCAGTTCATCGAGACCATGGCCCTGCTGCTGTTCAACCACCAGAGCCTGATCGCCACCAAGGCAAGCCGCATCGTGCGCGCCGCCCAGGGCCGCCCCGTTATGGAGTTCGGTTCCCGCAGAGCCCACGGCGCATCGGCAGCTATCTACGGCGCCCGCTCTGCCTATATCGGCGGCTGCTGCGGCACGGCCTGCGCCAACTGCGAGCCCGACTACGGAATTCCCGCTCTGGGCACCATGGCCCACAGCTGGGTGCAGCTGTTCGATACCGAATACGAGGCCTTCAAGGCCTATGCCCAAACCTATAGCGACAACTGCGTGCTGCTGGTCGACACCTACGACACCTTAAAATCGGGCATTCCCAATGCCATCCGCATCTTTGACGAGCTGAAGCCGGCCAAAAAAGGCATCCGCATCGATTCCGGCGACATCACCTATCTGACCAAAAAGGCGAGAAAGATGCTGGACGACGCCGGCCATCCCGACGCCACCATCGTCATCTCCAACTCGCTGGATGAATATATCATCAAGGACATTCTGCTGCAGGGTGCCTGCATCGACAGCTTCGGCGTGGGCGAGCGGCTGATCACCTCCAAGGCGGAGCCTGTCTTCGGCGGCGTCTACAAGCTGTGCGCCGTCGAAAAGGAAGACGGAACCATCATTCCCAAGATCAAGATCTCCAACAATATCGAAAAGGTCACTAACCCGGGCTACAAGAAGGTCTACCGCCTCTTCGACAAAGATACCGGCTATGCCTTCGGCGACTATATGTGCCTGGCTGATGAACCGGTTCCCGGCGAAGAAAACCTGAAGGCAGTCAGCACCACCTCGGCAAAAAAGTTCAAGGAGCTGTACAATTATGAGGCAAAGCCCCTGCTGCAGGAGATCTACCGGGGCGGCGAGCTGGTCTATGAGCAGCCCGATCTGGCTGCGATCCGCAAAAACCGCGAAAGCTGCCTGGAGCACATCTGGGAAGAATGCCTGCGCTTTGAGAATCCCCATATCTACAACGTCTATCTTTCCATGAAGCTCTACGATCTGAAGAACGAGCTGCTGGGCAACAACCGTTAGATGCCCAAAGCAGTCGGCGGCGAAACGCCGGGCCGCTCGTAACCTCTTCTGAAAACGAAAAACTCCAAGGCCTCTGCGGCATTGGAGTTTTTGATTGCTGTTATGGGTTCGGCTCTCGGCTAGCGGTCAGTCGTCGCGCCGGTCGCAGCGAAAATAGTCATCGGTAAGGCCTTCCGCAAGATCCAGATGCTTTAAGATCTTCACCGTGCTCAGCACATCGGCCAGAGCATTGTGGGCGCCGTCGGGCTTTTCTTCAAAGTGATACATGGCGTAGTTCAGGGCCCAGTGGCGGTTCTCCCGCATCTCCATGTCGTCGAACATCAGCTGGGCATCGTAGGTCTTGGGCAGCCAGCTGATATCCAGGCCGAATTTGAGCATGTTGCGCTCCAGCATCAGCAGGTCGTCGGGCCCCCACGAAACGAAGGCATAACTGTCGTCTTCGCCGCACCAGGACCGCAGCCGCTTCACCGCATCCTGAAAGCGGATGCCCGTTGCCAGGTCGGCATCGGTGATCAGGGTCAGCTTCTGGATCTCCTTATTCATTTTCGGATAGTAGACCGGCTTGATCATCAGATCGAGGGTATCGGTCACGCGGCAGCTGTCGTCCAGCTTGGCGCAGCCGATCTGAATGATCTCTCCGGGCAGTCCCGGGGCATAGGGCCTTCCCCGCAGGGGATGGTTCCATTCCAGGTCGATCACGACAGGTGTTATCATAAAGCTCCTTTACCGGTTCGTATCCGGCTTCAGTATCCAGCGGTAAAAATCGGTATCTGCGATCTTCAAAGACATGGCATAGCGGCTCTTGACCCACGAAAGCATGGTGTCAAGGTAATCTGCCTTTTCTTCGTCTGACAGGAAGCGGGAATCGCCGATCCAGTCGGCGGTGTCCATGGAATAGTCGTAGCAGACCCAATCGGTTATAAAGCTTTTGTTATACAAAACTGCAGCGTGGGTGCCGTCGGAAAAGATATCCGTTCCGGCCAGCATGCGGGAATCGTATTCGATGCCGAACAGATTGAGCACCGTAGGCAGAATATCCACATTGCAGCAGGGAATGTCAACGTGCACCGGCTCCATGGCGCTGTTGTAGAGAATGCAGGTGCTCTTATAAAGCTCGAAGGTCATCTCCACAGGATGGCCGGCCAGCTCATCGCGGGAATCGCCGTCCAGATAATAGGGATAGTGATCGCCGGCCAGCACGATGACCGTATCGTCCAGCCTTCCGGCCTCCTGCAGGCGGCCGAGCAGATAGGCCATAGCCTTTTCCAGCTCCAGATTGCAGGCCAGATAGCTGAGCGCCGTGTCGGACAGCTCGCGCCCTTCCAGGGCAGCCTCGGTCTCTTCGATATTTCGCTGCACCATGCAATTGGTATCGGCATAGGGTCCGTGTCCGCTGAAGGTCATATAGTAGGCAACGAACCGGTCTTCATTGATATAGTCGTCCACCGACTGCTGAAGCATCTCCAGATCGGAGGCCGGCCAGCCGGTGGTAAAATGCATGCCGTCGTTCATGAACTTGCACTCCAGCCCCAGATTTGGCAGAGACCGGTCGCGGTGGTAATAGCTGCCCAGATAGTTGTGGTAGCCTCTGGCGACAGCGCCCTTCTGGTCGCGAAACAGGGTGCCCAGCCCCATGGGCATGTAGTTGGATGCGCTCTGGGGAAAGCTTCCCACGGCGGTTCCCCGCTTCGCCTCGCGGGAAACATCGGGCCAAAGGCCGGTCACCAGAGCATATTCACCGTTGGTGGTGGTGTTTTTAAAGCTGTTGTAGTAATTGTCCAGCACGATGCCGCCATTTGCCATCCGGTAAAGGGTGGGCGTCAGCACCGGATCGATGGCAAGGCCCGAAAAGGATTCAGCACAGATATAGATCAGATTTTTATCGGCAAAAAGGCCGGTATACTCGTTTTTCGCTGTGCCGCCCTGCTGCAGCAGATAGTCGCACAGTTCGTCGATATCGCTGTCGTCGCTGCTGTCCATCAGCGCCTGAAAATCAAGATCTTTGATGATATTGGGCGAGGTGTCGGCAGGCGCCGGAAGGTCTTCCTCCTCTTCGTCTTCGAGGCTTATGCCGGCAAGGGCTGCATCGTCTTCGATGGCATCCTCCAGATCGTCGATCAGCTCCGACGGATCTTCCGAATCCAGCACGTCGCTTTCCTGGGCATAGACCGCATCCATTTCGGTGATATTGCGGAAAAAGTAGGCTCTTGCCTCCAGCAGGGAATTGGTCAGCACCCCGATCTTTGAGGCCGCCGTATCCGAATCCATCATGGTGCTGAACACGGCGGCATAGGGAGACTGCTCTTTCGTGCCCCCCAGGGGAAGGATCACCAGTGCCAAAGCGGCAAGGGCGGCAGCGCCGGTCAGAGAAACCACCCGAACCATGCCCGAAAGATGCAGGTCGGTATTTGCTTTTAACAGACGGAAGAGTCCGCCCGCCGCGATCAGCAAAAAGGCGGCCAACGGGGGGATCGCTTTTGCCACAGAACCCATCATGCCCCAGCCGAAGTTGACCACGGCAGTTCCGCCCATGCCCATCATGGAAACGGAATAGACCGAGCCGAAGATCTCAAAATAGATGATCTGCGACAGATAAAAGACGCAGAGCACGGCAGCGGCAAGGCCGAAGGGCAGCAGCGCGCTCTTTTTCGTATGGCCAAAGCCGCCCAAAGCGGCGCCCGCCAGGGCAAAGGACGGAAGAAAGAGCAGGATCCAGGGGCGAAAATCGGAAAAGCCTCTGTGCATAAGCCCGTACAGATAGAGCTCGGCAAACAGCAGCAACGCCAGAAGCACCGCTGCGTAGCCCAGCAAAAGCCGCAGCTGAGAACGATGGATATGAAAGATATTTTCGCCTTTGTTTTTTGCCTTCATGTTTCGTTCGGGCCTTTCGGCAGACCCTTGCTATTCGAAAAACGACCGGTACAAGTATATTGATTCTCTGCTGAAAATTCAAGGGCTCCGTCAAAAAAACCCTTCTGCCTCAAAAGCAGAAGGGTGAGTGACTTAAGCGCCGGAGATTACTTTCCTTCGGTGATCAGCTCGATGAGCTTTAAGGTCATCAGCAGAGACTTTTCGGTGGCTTCCATGGGCATGAATTCGGAGATGGCATGGAAGTTATGGGCACCGGTAAAGTAATTGGGGGTCAGGATGCCCTTGCCCGAGATGAAGGAACCGTCGGTGCCGCCTCTCATGGCGATGGTCTTGGGGGTGATATCAAGCTGCTTCATGGCTTCGTAGATGTAGTCGATGCACTTGCTGTTGTTTTCGTTAACAGCGTCGTAGATGTTGGCATAGACATCGGTAAGCTCTACGCTGATCTGTGCTTCGGGATGCTTCAGTTTAGCCATTTCAACGGCAGCCTTGATGTATTCCTTCTTGGCTTCGTACTTGGCCTTGCTGTGGTCGCGGATGTTCAGGTCGACTTCGCCGTTAAGGGCGTCGCAGCGGATGCCGGTGACCCAGATGTAGCCTTCGGTATCTTCGGTATGCTCGGGAGTGGCGGCTCTGTCGAACATGTTGATGATGTCGGTGGCGATCATGCAGGGGTTGATGACGTTGTTCTTGGAGTTCATGGGATGAGCGGTGCGGCCCTTGATGTGAACTCTTCCGGAGCCGGCGTTAAAGGTCTGGAAGACGACTTCGCCCAGCTCGCAGCAGTCGATAGTATAGGCAAAGGCGACGGGGAACTTGCTGAAATCGATGGACTTGGCGCCGCAAAGGCCGACTTCTTCGTCGGGAACGAAGCAGCAATAGATCTCACCGTGAGGAATGGAGGGATCGTTATGGAGGATCTCCATGGCGGTCATGACGTTGGCGATGGCAGACTTATTGTCTGCGCCCAGCACGGAGGTGCCGTCGGATACGATGATGTCCTGACCGATGTACTTGGCCAGCTCGGGATGCTCGTCGGCCTTGATATAAAGACCGAGGGCCTCGTTCTGGCAGATGTCGCCGCCCTGATAGTTGCGGATCATGACGGGGTGGATGTCGGGAGATACCTTGGAGTCAACGGTGTCCAGATGAGCGACCCAGCCGACTGCAGGAACGGGTGCGTGGCCTTCGGGAAGGTTTGCGGGAATATGGCCGATCACGACGGCGGTGTCGCTGATGGAGATGTCGACGGCGCCGACTTCTTCCAGCTCCTTCATGAGCAGCTTTGCCAGCTCGGTCTGACCGGGGCTGGAGGGTACGACGGGAGATCCGCCTACGCTCTGGGAGCTGATGGCAGCATATCTGAAGAACTTTTCTGCAAGCTTTTCCTGATAGTTCATTGGTCTGATTCCTTTCCTGAATACAATTTCGATATGATCCGATGGGCGATGGACGGCTGCATACCGCCAACAGTTCTATTATATCATCTTGCTTTAAAGTTTACCATCTGTTTACCGGCGATCGAAAGACGTGAGGCTAAGGGTTGGGCGCGGTACCCCGGCGGGTGTGGCTACGAAAAGCCAAAAAGAGCCTTTTCTCCGCCATCACCTGCCGATCCACACCCTCTTGCAGGATCAGATGCCGTTGGGGACGGGGCGGTGTGCCGGAGCAAAGCCTTGAGCAAGACGTATGAGCTCCACGGCGATCGACCGCGGCGGCGCGGATAGTCGTTTGAGACTGTCTGAGAGAGCAGACTTCTTCTGATCGC
>JABUTE010000237.1 GCA_021443825.1 Bacillota bacterium | reverse complement strand
GTGATCGCAATCGCCGCTAAAGCGTCGTGCGATCTGCCATCGGACCTACCGCTGCTCTGACGGCACTTCGTTTGTCAATCGCAGGGTTAGGTCTCGAACGCGGCTTTGCTCCGGCACTCCGGACCTTCTTTGCCTGCATCCAGTCGTTCACGAGGACCGTGAATTACAGGGGATGCCCCCCTGCTCCGACCATAAAAAAACTTCCTGCCCAGCGAACCACCGGACAGGAAGCATTTGATTAGACTTAGATTTTGATATTTACCGGTCGCCCGGCAAAGCTTCTACTCCATGAAATCCATGTTGTAGAGATAGTAGACCACATTCTTTCTAGGGCAGGGAGCCTTTGCATCGTACTTGCCGGTGTAAGAGCCCTCCAGCAGACCGTTGAACGAAGCCCATACGAAGGAATCGCGGCACCATTCCGCCATGCCCGACGCCTCCTTCTTCAGAGCGTCGATGACCTTCTGATTGGCTGCGGTGCCGATGGGATCAGAAACTCCGTCGATGACGGCAGCTGCCGATACGGCAGGCGTTCCGACCGCTCTGTGGATAAAGGTGAGAATGTGGGCATTGGTGCAGGGGTTTGTCGGGCTGAAGGTGGTCGGGCTGGTACCGTCGGTAATGCCCTGTTCTACCGCCCAGAGCACCGGCTTATAGAACCAGTCGCTGCTCTTGACATCGGTAAACGGATTCTTGGTGCTCTTCGGCTCGGGGCAGCCGGCCACTCTCCACAGGAAGGTGACGACCTGACCGCGGGTGCAGGTCTTGTCGGGGCTGAAGGTGGTCGGGCTGGTTCCGTCGGTGATCTGGGGATCATGATAGAAGGCCCACAGAACAGCATCCTCGTAGTAGCTGCCGGAAGGAACATCCTTAAAGGGATTGACAGCCCCTGCGACAGGACCGAAGGTCCAGGTCTGGGTGATGCTGTGCTCGTATTCGTTGACATTGTAATTCTGGCTACCGTTGAAGAGAACGGCACCCAGCATTTCCAGATCGTACTTTTCGTCGATCAGCACGGTGTAGCTTACCAGATAGTATTCTCCCTTGACAAAGGCATCGCCGGCCATCATGGGGTCGCAGTCAAAGGACATCCAGCGATCCTTGTCTTCACCGGTGTGATGCTCCCAGTGAACTTCGGAAGAAAGGATGGCATCCTTTACCACCTTGCCGTTGCAGGCGACCTCTGTAGTGAATTTTACCTTGCTGTTGATGACTCCCGCCTTGGGGGTATCCATGGTGGTCTTAACGGTGGTGATGGCGTTTTCTACGCTGACAGCAGGAAGGGGCTTGTATTCATCCAGCCAGCCGGAAATGACGACGACCTGATCCTCATCCTGTACGGGGAAGTAGAAGCAATCCGTCTTTTCGTCGTAGTTATCTACAGGATACGCCTTAAGTCCGTGAGGAAAGTCCATGGAGATGGCATAGAACATGCCCTCCAGCGTCTGGGCCGTGGTATCGGAGGAGTCAGCAGCCTTTTCGATGGAAGGAATGCTGAAGGTGCATTCCCAGAATCTGGCAGGACCATCTACGCCCTGAACGGTCTTCTCTTCAAACCAGAAATAAGCATTTTCTCTGGCATTGATGGCTTCGATGCCGGAAGACAGCTCATAGGTATCGAGATCTTCCTTTGCGGCATAATATTTTTTGCCGTTATATTCTCTTGTGACCATGGTCTTTCCGGCAAACAGAGTCTCAGGCGTGGTCTCCATCGCCGTCAGCGTATCTTCGGAATAATAGAAGCCGGTGGTATACGAAATACTGCCGTCCTCGTGGATCACGAAGGTCTCGGTCTGCATTCCGCAGCCGGCCAGCAGCGCGAGCAGCAGCATGACTGCCAGCACCATGCATATATGCTTTACGTTCTTGTTTTTCATTTCTTTTTCCTTTCTGTACAAAGAAAATGTAACCTGACAAATCCATTATGGACATACATCCTTCAAATTGCAATTACAATCCGGTTACAAAAAATAAAAAATGCCCCGAAAAAATCAGGGCATTGGAAGTTTTATTCAATATTTTTACAGTGCCTTTGCAGCGGCGACCACATCCTTGACGGTGAGGCCGTACTTTTCGTACAGTTCGTCCGGTTTTCCGGATTCGCCGTAGGTATCCTTAATGCCGACCATCTGCATCTTTGCCGGCTGCTGCGTGCACAGCACCTCTGCAACGGCAGAGCCCAGGCCTCCGATAACGGAATGGTCTTCGACGGTAACGATGCCCTTCGTTTCTTTTGCCGCAGCGACGATGGCATCGGCATCGATGGGCTTAATGGTATGCATATCCAGCACTCTTGCCTTGATTCCCTCTGCAGCCAGCTGCTCGGCAGCCTTCATGCAGGTCTCAAGCATGCAGCCGGTGGAGATGATGGTAACGTCATTTCCTTCTTTTACGGTGACAGCCTTGCCGATGGTAAATTCCATGTCCTCGGGATATACCACGGGAGCAGCAGCTCTGCCCAGGCGCACATAGGCAGGCCCTTCAAAAGCGGCGCAGGCCTTGATCAGCTTTCTTGCGGATACGTCGTCTGCAGGAGACAGGACTACCATGTTGGGGATGTCTCTCATGATGGCCACATCCTCTACGCTCTGGTGAGTGGCGCCGTCTTCACCGACAGCCAGACCGCCGTGAGAAGCGCAGAGCTTTACGTTGGCGTTGGTGTGAGCGATGGAGTTGCGGATGATCTCGAAGGCTCTGCCCGAGGCGAACATGCAGAAGGAGCTGGCGAATACAGTCTTTCCGCAATGGGCCATACCGGCAGCCATGGCCAGCATATTGCATTCCGCGATGCCGGCATTGATGAACCTTTCGGGATAAGCCTTTTCAAAATCAGCGGTCTTGGTGGAAGCCGACAGGTCGGCATTCATTGCGATTACATTGGGGTTTTCGGCGCCCAGCTCGACTAAAGCCTTCGCGAAGCTGTCTCTGGTTGCGATCTTATCTGCCATTAGAGCTTACCTCCCAGTTCCTTGAGTGCGGCTTCCGCCTGCTCCCTGTTGGGAGCCTTGCCGTGCCAGCCAGCATTGTTTTCCATAAAGCTTACACCCTTGCCCTTAACGGTGGAAGCGACGATGACGGTGGGCTTGCCGTTGGTCAGAGTCTTTGCCTCATTCAGCGCATTGACGACAGATTCCATATCGTGGCCGTCTGCCTTCAGAACGTTCCAGCCGAAGGCCTTAAACTTTTCGTCGATGGGATTGACCTTCATGACCTTGTCGTTGGGGCCGTCGATCTGCAGGCCGTTGTTGTCAACAATGGCGCACAGGTTATCCAGCTTGTAATGGGCAGCCGCCATGGCAGCCTCCCATACCAGGCCTTCCTGCAGCTCGCCGTCGCCCAGAACGGAGTAGACACGGTAGGAAGCATTGTCCAGCTTTCCTGCGATGGCCATACCCACCGCAGCAGAGATGCCCTGCCCCAAAGAGCCTGTGGACATGTCGATGCCGGGCAGCGTTTCCATATTGGGATGACCCTGCAGCCGGGAGCCGAGCTTTCGGAAGGTGGTCAGCTCTTCAACGGGGAAAAAGCCTCTTTCTGCCAGTACGGAATACAGAGCGGGAGTCGCATGGCCCTTCGACAGGACGAACCGGTCGCGGGCGGGATCCTTGGGATTCTTGGGATCCACATTCATGATCTCAAAATACAGGGCAGTGAGCACATCGGCACAGGAAAGGGACCCGCCGGGGTGTCCGGACTGTGCGCTGTAAACTGCGGTTACGATGTCTCTGCGAACCTGTGCAGCGACATTCTTAAGTTCAGCGATTTGCATTTTTCCTCCTTGATACACATACCTTTATTAAAAAACGCGGGATCTCCGCCATTCTACCGATGCGGGATGGCTCCTGCAGAAGCCGGTACAGCCATTCCAGCCCGTGGTCCTGATAGAACCGGGGGGCGCGCTGCAGCGTGCCGGACCAAACATCCAGGCTTCCGCCCACGCCGATGGCTGCCTTTACCGAGGGAAGGCTGTTCTTGTATTTTTCGATGAACAGCTCCTGCTTGGGGGAGCCCAGAGCGACCAGCAGAAAGCTGGCGCCGGAGCCGTTGATATCCTCCACGATAGCCCGTTCGTCTTCTTCTTTAAAGTAGCCGTTTCTTGTTCCGGCGATGATCAGTCCGGGGATCTGCTCCGCCAGCTTTTTCGCCGCTTCTTCGGCGATGCCCGGCTTGCTGCCCAGCAGATAGGCGCTTTTTCCTTCTGCCGCCAGCTTTTTCAGGGCATTGAAGCTGAAGTCGATGCCGGTGACCCGCTCCGTGAGGGGCTGCCCGAGAAGGGCAGAGGCCTTTACCAGGCCGATGCCGTCGGGAATGACCAGATCCGCCGAGCGGATCAGCTCTGCCAGCTGCGGGTTCTTTGTTGCATTGGATACGATCTCCGAATTGGGGGTGACGATCATATGGCAGCCGTCTGCTGCCAGCAGCTCATCGAAGATGGCAAGTGCCGATTCCATGGTGACCCGGTCTACCGGAATGCCCAGAATATCCATCCGTTCTCTTGCAGGGTTGCTCATGCTTCCTCCCTTTTATCGGTAAAACAGCCAAGGCAGATCAAAGCCGCCGCGATGCCCCAGAAATAGGCCATCATGTAGGGCTCTTCAAAGAGATTTTCGTAATAGCAGTGGATGATCACGGCGACCAGACCGCATAAAACGCCGGCGCACAGGATGCCGTCATTGCCCGCATGGCGGAAAAGAGGATCCTTTTCAGGGTCTTTGGGGCCGAGAGCCAGCTGTCTTCCCGTCGCACGAAAACCTGCCGCCAGCAGGATCGCCAGCAGCAATATAAAGCATAACAGACCGACCCAGCCCATTTCAACAAGAGTTTTCATGTAATAGTTGTCGAGGGTGAAATATTTAAATTCGTTCGTCTCTTCCAGCACCCGGTTGTTCATGGCGACGGCGCCGCCGAACCGGCCCAGGCCAAAGCCCAGCCATTTGTTGCTGCGGTAGAGCAGGTCGAGGCCCGCCTTCCAGCGCATGGTGCGGCCCGCCGCAGCAGAGCGCATAGCGTAATCGGCGGTAAAGACATAGGCGATCCGGTTGGTGATGGAGGGCACGGCCACCAGAATGGCGCCGATGCCGGCAGCCATCAGCCCCAGCAGCCTGCGGTCGACCAGAAATGCAAACAGCACCACGGCTGCCGCAAGGCCGATCCAGGAGCCCTTGCTGAAGGTGAACAGATCGCACAGGCAGATCAGGAAGGTGACCGCCAGGAAAAAGATCTTCTGCCAGGTTTTTTTGCAATAGTACATCAGGGCGGCGGCGATGGGAGCCGACAGGATCAGCAGAGCGCCGAAGATATTGGGGCTTCCGGTGAGGGAGAACACCCGAGTGCGAACGGCGCTTTCGCCCTGGCTGGTCCAGGAGGCGGGAATGGGCACCGCGATGATGAACTGGTAGATGCCGTGAAGGCTGAGCACCGTCATGACAGCCAGAAAGGCATAGATCAGAAAACGTGCGTCTTTTTTCGTATCGATGAGGCGCAGGATCAGCATGAACCAGATCAGATATTCAAACTGGGCCCGGTAGCCGGCAAGGGCGATGGCAGGATACGGCCGGATGAGAAGCATCAATGCCATGCCCACCAGAATGTATAGAACCAAAGCAGCCTCAACCGAGCTGGCTCTTGACAGCACGCCCTTATGCTCTTCAAAGCAGCTGCGCCAGCAGACGAACACGCCTCCGAGAAGGATAAAGAGCTCTTCCCAGATGCCGGCGATGCCCAGGTGCAGCAGATCGCGCAGCAGGTATTCCAGCGGCAGATAGCAGGCAAAGGCAATATAGAACCATTGCTTTAAGCTGAGACGGTTGATCCATCCGAAGACGAGACTGTTTTTCGTCAGCTTAAAATACAGATCCTTCAGGCCGCACACAAGCCGGTAGAAGAGGCTGGCCTGCAGCAGCTTTCCGATCCACAGGAAAACAGCCTCGATCCCTTCGAGCAGCTTTGCCCACAGCGAATAAGCGGCAGGGTCCTTTCTGCTGTAAAAGAAGATCCAGCGCCTCTTTGCTGCGGAATGCTCCCACGAAAAGCCAAGCCCCTGCACGCAGCGGTTCAGCAGGCTGTGGTTCCAGGCATTGGCGAAAAAGGTCATCAGCGCATATATGAACTTAAAAACGATACTGTTTTTGATGATCTGCATGGATTACTGACCGGATCCGGTTCCGGTATATTCGCCGAACTGGGCATAGCGGATGGTGCCGTTGATCTCGGTGGTGAGGGTCTTAACGGTAAAGGTGCGGCCGACCCTGACCTCCTGGTTGGCGACGGTGGGTGTGGGGGAATTCTTGGCCACCTGCCCCTTGATCAGAAAGATGACACTCTTTCTAACCTCATCGACGACCCAGTGCACATTGCCCTCTGCATCGGTGGTGGACTGCATATAATCCTCATACCACCAGTCTTCGATGGTGGCATCCTGGAAGGAGTTGCCCGCGATCAGGCCGGTGCCCTTCAGGTCGATCCGGTCGACCTCGTTATAATATCTGGGGTTTGCGCCGATGACCTCGACCTCGAACCAGTAATCCTCCTTTGCGGAGACCACCTCGGCCGCACGGTCACCGAAAAACTTACCTGCCAGAATAACGGCGACGGCAGCGACCATCAGCAACACCAGCAGGTCTACCACATTGATCAGACCAAACAGCTTACCCTTTTCATTGATCAGTTTCATTATTGTTCTCCTGTCCTTTCGAGAATTTCTTTCATGAGAGCGACCCGTTCATCCCAGGAGCAGTTTCTTCCGTGGGCCATTCGAGCAGCCCGCCTGGGGCTGTCTTTGGGCTCGCTCAACGCCTGCCGGCACTGCTTAATAAAGTCGTTTTTGTCTTCGGCGATATAGATGCAATCTGCGTAATCCCGCACCTGATACGGTACGGGGGTGCTGACGATGGGAATGCCGGTAGCCAGGTATTCGTAGAACTTTAAGGGGCTGACATCCTTCGAAAGCTCGTTATCCGCAAACACATTGAGGCAGACATCGAAATCCTTTATTTTTGACGGCAGCTCCTTTTGCGGCAGCAGGCCCAGGTATTCCACATTGGGATACCGGTCGATCCAGGAAAGATCTACGCCGGGAAGCGCCCTGCCGATCAGGCTGACTCTTCCTTCGGGAAAACAGTCCGCCACGGCCCGGATGATATCGTAGTCGATGCATTCCTGCAGCATGCCAACAAAACCGAAATGGGGAGCGATGCCTTCTTTTTCCATGGAGGCCGCGGTGCTGAACAGCTCGTAGGCAGCCCCGTTGGGGATCAGATAGGCATTGTCGTTGAACCCTTTCAGTCGCTCGTACAGGCCCCGGGCGGTGGCGAATACCACGCCGCAGCGGGAGGCCAGGTCTTCCTCCTGCCGATCGACCACGGCCGGATCGATCATGCCCGGATAGGCGGAATGACGGTCGACGCAGTCGTAGACGGTGCGCTTCCAAAGGGCTTTGGCATCGATGCCCAGCTCCTTGGCCAGGGGCTCCACCACATCGCAGCTCATGGGCGAATAGCACCAGAGCAGAAAATCGTCGTGAAACCCGTTTTCTCTGCAGATGCCCGCCAGATACTTCGCAAACCGCTTCTGGTTCACCTTGTTGACCGCCCTTTTTTTGTTGTAAAAGGGAAGCACCGGCGGCTGGGCATAGACCGTTACATGAGGATGCTCGTCGCTCACCTTTCCCCCCTGCTTATACATGGAAAGACGGGGCTGTGCCTTGGGGTCCTTCAGAGGCGCGATCAGGGTGACGGGAGGATCTACGTAAATGATCTGCGCATCGGTCATCCGGTTCATCACGTTCTGCTTTCTGGTAGGAAAGGGATAATAATTGGATGTGGAAAGACATAGGATTTTCATGGGTCGTTATTCCTCCAGCAGGTCTTTTGCCGCCAATACATTTTTGCATTCCAGCTCTTTCAGGATGCCGTAGGCGATCTGCCGGTCCGGGCTGCCTGTTTGCAGCTGTTCATCGATGGCTGCGATCAGCGCTTCTTCCTGAAGGCTTTCGGCCTGCAGCGCAGTGCCGGCGCCGCAGTCATGCAGAAAACCGGAGACCTTGACATCGTAAGAGATGCCCACCATGGGAGTGCCTCCCGCAGCGGCAAAGATCAGAGAATGAAGACGCATGCCCACCATCAGCTTCATATGGGAGATCATGCCGATGATCTGGCTGACGCTGTGCTTTTTTCGGCAGATATAGCAGGGCACGGAAAGCTGCTTTCCGATCGCTTCACCGATCTCGATATCGGTCGGCGCTTCGATGGCCAGAAAGACGGGGGTCAGGCCCCAGCGGCGGTAGGCATGCTCTGCCGCCCGCACGATGGCATCGGTGTTGGTAAAGGTCTTCCAGCGGCGAAGGCAAAAACCGATCATGGGAACATCCGCGGGGATCCCCTCCTCGTCGAACGCCCGGTTTACATCGTCTTCACCGGCAGGCTTCAGACTGACCACCGGGTCGGCCGCCCGCTCCACAGCGGGCCCCGAAACGCCGATCTCCTGTAAGAATTGCTCCGAGCCGGAATCGCGCACGGTGATCCTGTGGGCATTTTTACTCAGCACCCGGGCTGCCAGCCTGCGGTTGAAGGGCTTTTCCACCGGGCCCATGCCGCAGCCATACATGATGACCTTAGCACCGCAAAGACGGGCGATCCGAAGGGTCATCAGGTAAAAATACAGCGACCGGGAAGAGGTCACATCCTGGATCAGGGTGCCTCCCCCGCTGACGAACAGGCGGGAGCGGCGCAGCGCCTTCACGAACTTTACCATGTTGAAGATATAAAAGCTTCCGACGGAATGGTTTTTGGAGGTCTGCTTCGGGTCGCGGCTCATGACGTAAAAGGGCATATCCTCGTCTACGGTGCGAAGGCTTGCCAGGATGGCGGTAAGAATGGCTTCATCACCGGTATTTCCCTTGCCGTAGGCACCGCAAAGAACGGCTCCCCGGCGGGTGCCTTTTCGCTCATGGCGGCGCAGCAGAGTCCGGTAGATCTTTTCCTGATCCTCCTTCATCCGCTGCAGCGAAAACTCGCTGCGTGCTTTTTCAAAGAGGGCCTCGCCCAGGGTGCGGCGAAGCTGCCGGTCTTTTGCCAGGGTCAGAATATGGGCGGCGAAGGTCTGTTCATCGCCGGGCTCGAACATGAGGCCGGTCTTTCCGCCGATCACCAGAGAGGGAATGCCTCCCACATTGCTGGCGATGGCCGGGCAGTGCTCACAGGCGCCCTCCAGCAGAGAATAGGGAAAGGTCTCGGAGACAGACGACAGCACATTGATATCGATTCCGGAAAAATACCGGCGCATATTGCTGACCCAGCCCTCGAAGGTGGTGACGGAATCGATTCCCAGCTCGGCGGCCATCTGCTTTAAGGCGGCTTCTTCTTCGCCGGTTCCCGCGATGGAAAGGCGAAGGCGGGGATCCTGCCGGTAAGCGATGGCAAAGGCCTTCAGCAGGGTGGGAATATCCTTGACCGGGTTCAGTCTTGCGGCGATGCCTACGGTGATGGGCTCGTCTTCTCCCTTAAAGGGCTTGGGCTGCTGCGGGGCATCGGAAAAATCAAGACCGTTGTAGACGGTGAAGATGCTCTGGGGATCAAAGCCTCTGTCGATGAGCAGCTCCCGCATCCTCCAGGCCACTGCCACATAGTAATCCATGCGGCGAAGGGCCCAGGCGTTGATCACGCCGTAGGTATATTTGCGCAGGGGCGAGCCCATGTAGTCCAACTTGGGGTCGGAATGGACCGTGGTCATGACAGGCACCTTGCGGCATTTCTTGACAAGGATGCCCAGCGCATTGGCCTTGGCGCCGTGACAGTGGATCACCTGAGGACGGAATTCGTCGTATTGGGCGATGGCAAACGTTATGGCTGCCTTAAAGCCCTTGGCATGATCGATATAGACCGTATCGATTCCCATGCCGGGACCTTCGTCTGACATCTGCCCCTTTCGAAAGCAGACCAGGCGCAGGTCGTTGGTCTTGGACAGCTCCTTTGCAAGCGACAGGATATGGGTTTTTCCTCCGCCGATATCGCCGCCGGCGGCAAAAAGCATGATTCTCATATTAGTTAAAAGAATAGCTGCCCTTGATCATCACGTAGCAAAGACCATCGCAGCGGATGCCGCGGCCGTCGCTTCTGGGGATCAGCAGCAGGTGGTTCTTCTGGATCTGGGTATCGCCCTTCAGGTCGGCGCCGGCGGTCAGGTCGGAAATGCCGTCGACACCGTTATCGATGGCATAGGCATAGCCGCTGCGCACGATCATTTCGGTGCCCTCTTCGCCGATGACCCGTGTTCCCGCAGGAACCTCGACCACCTGAAAGACGGCGCTGCCCTGCGAAGGCGTTTCTTCTGCCGGGGTAAAGTCACCGTTGCGGTATTCCTCCAGCTTTTGCTGCACGCTGTCCATCACGTCGCTAAACAGCGAGTCGACATAGCTTTTGCTGACGAGCGGGTCGGCCGCGCTTCCGGCGGCGCCGTCGGCGCCCAGCACCGTCTGTCCGGCGGTGATGGCAAGGGCGATGACAAGAGCGGAAGCAAGAATGATCAGTTTTCTGTGTTTCATAATCGTATCCTTTTCCTTTTTCGGGCTGCACTGCCGAACGTGCCGGCCGGTGCCTTGGGTATTCTCAGACAATGCCGGTCCGAAGCCCTTTTACCGAAGGCACTCAGGGCACCTTCCCGGGTCTTTACAGCGGCGGGCATAACTACGGACAGTATATCACAAACCGCGGATCATAACAAAGAAAAGTGACAGAAAAGACGGGCGCACAGCGACCTGCCCGGCGCGAAAGAGCAGGAAAAAACGGACATGTTCCGGCAGAAAAAAGGTTCCTTCAAAAATCGCATTGCTTCCTATACCGATATCGAAGCAGCGGATTCGCAGTTTGACTTTACAGTGCATTTATGGTACTTTTTAGGTAGTAAAATTTGCGGAAAAACCGCACTTTATAAAACTTGAGATCCTGAAGCAACACAGGAGAAAGGCAACTACTATGAATGACAAGCAGAAACTGATCGTCAAGAACGTCGATGCTCACAAGCAGGAGATCTTCGATGCGGAAAGATGGATCTGGCAGCATCCTCAGGTAGGCTACACCGAATGGGAAGCAAACGCTTACCTGATCGAGAAGTTCGAAGCCATGGGCTATAAGCTGGTAAGAGCTGACCAGGATCCCAAATACGGAAAGATCCCCGGCTTCTACACCGACGTCAACACCGGCAAGCCCGGCCCTACCCTCTGCATCATGGGCGAGCTGGATGCCCTTGATATCGCCAACCATCCCGAATCCGTCAACGGCATGACCCACTGCTGCGGTCACCACGCACAGGCAGCCGGCATGCTGGGCGTCGCTGCTGCTCTCACCGAGCCCGGTGCTCTGGACGGCCTTTGCGGCACCATCCGTCTGATGCTGGTTCCCGCAGAAGAAATGATCCAGCTGGCCTACAGAGAAGAGCTGCGCAAGCAGGGCGTCATCAGCTACATGGGCGGCAAGGTCGAATTCATGCACAGAGGCTATTTCGACGGTGTCGACCTCTCCATCATGGTACATACCTCCAATTCCGAGCAGTACGATCTGGCCTGCGGCTTCGGCAACAACGGCTGCATGGCGAAGACCATCACCTACAAGGGCAAGTCCTCTCACGCCGGCGGCGCTCCCCATATGGGCATCAACGCACAGTATGCCTCCATGCTGGGTCTGCAGGCAGTCAACGATCTGCGCGAGACCTTCCAGGACAAGGATACCATCCGTTTCCACCCGATCCTCAAGGGCGTCAACTGCGCTGTTAACATCATTCCCGACGAGATGAAGATCGAGTCCTATGTTCGCGGCAAGACCCTCGAAGCAATGGTCCGCGAAAACAGAAAGATCAACAGAGCCCTCACCGGTGCTGCTCTGGCTATGGGCGCAGGCGTTGAGCTCTGCGACAGACCGGGCTATTCCCCCGAGACCCACGATCCTCAGTTCATGAAGCTGATCGAGCAGTGCTGCATCGACCTGGTCGGTGAAGACAGAGTCGGCTTCAACTACAACTCCTGGAGCACCGGCTCCTCCGACTTCGGCGATCTGACCTGCGTAATGCCCGGCGTTCAGTTCAACGCTGCAGGCGCTTCCGGCATGGGTCACGGCATCGACTACCAGCTGGTCGACGCAAACAGAGCCTGCGCCAACGCAGCCAAGGCCCAGCTGTTCGTTGCGGATGCGCTCCTTTCCAACGATGCAGCCAACGCCAAGAAGATCCTGGCCGACTTTAAGCCTCAGTTCGCTTCCATTCCCGAATACTTCGCATACATCAACCAGCTGATGCTGGATAAGGATGCTGTAAAGTACGACGAAAACGGCAACGCGACCGTAGACTTCCAGTAAAATCCAGTCCATACGCTGAGCTCTCTTCGATCGTTTCGAAGAGGGCTCTTTGTGCGATTAAGCAGAAACATTCGAAAGGATCGATCTATGAAAAAAGTAATGGCAGAAGATCTGTACCGCTACAAATTCGTATCCAAGGTACAGTGGAACAAAAAGGCCGACAAGGCTGTCTTTACCGTTCATACCACCGACGAAGCCTCCAACAGCTACAAGGCCGACGCATGGATGTACGAAGACGGAAAGCTGACCAGGCTCACCGACAGCGGCAATGTTGCCGGCATCCAGTGGCTCGACGAAGAGAGCCTGTTCTTCGCGGGTCTTCGCACCGAAGAAGACAAGGCAGCCGCTAAGAAGGCTCCCCTTTCCGTATTCCATAAGCTGAGCTTAAAGGGCGGCGAGGCAGAAGAGCTGGTGCGCATTCCCATGAAGGTGCTCGACCTGAAGCCCATGGGCGAAAACAAGTATGCCCTGCTGGCCATCTACGACAGATATCCCGCAGAAGACAGAAATCCCGGCTGGGAGGTCTTCGATGAGCTGCCCTTCTGGAGAAACGGCGAGGGCTATACCTCCGGCACCAGAAAGAGACTCTACATTATGGATAACGGCAAGCTGGTTCCCGTCACCGCCGAAAACGAGGGCGTTACCGGCTGGGCTGTGGACAACGGCCGGATCCTCTACGCATCGCAGGTCTATGAGGATGTAGTCGGCATGACTGCCGGCATCACCCTCTATGCCAACGGCATGAAGAAGGAACTGGTAAAGGACGGCATCTACAACGTGGGCGGCGTCTTCTTTAAGGATGGCGAGCCCATGGCTCTGCTCAACGACCGGGTCGGCTTCGGCGCCACCAAGAACCCCCTCTTCTACGAGCTGGGCAGCGGCAAGCCCGTTCAGGTATCTACCATGGACGAGCATCCCGCAGGCACTGTGGTAGGCGACTCCGCCTACGGCGGCGGCGCGCAGCTGGCGGTCGATGAGGGCTACATCTACTACACCACCGTCGACGATACCAAATCCGTCCTCAGAAGACTGAAGAACGGCAATCTGGAGACCGTGCTCACCACCTACGGCTCGCTGGATGCCATCACCGTCAAGAACGGCAAGATCCTGGTAAGCTCCGTCGGTCAGGCAAAGCTTCCCGAGCTTTACAAGGTAGAAGACGGCCAGATGATCCAGATCTCCCAGTTCAACGAGGCTCTCTACAACGAGCGCACCATCCAGATGCCCCATCCCGTTTCCGCTCAGAGCGGCACCTGGCAGATCAACGGCTATGTGATCTATCCGGCAGACTACGAAGAAGGCAAGACCTATCCTGCCATTCTCGACATCCACGGCGGACCCTTCGGCGCTTACGGTGCCCAGTTCTTCCATGAGATGCAGGTATGGTCGGGCGCCGGCTACTTCGTCTTCTACTGCAACCCCAGAGGCGGCGAC
>JABUTE010000104.1 GCA_021443825.1 Bacillota bacterium | reverse complement strand
AGCATGCTCGGCGTCGATGAAGGCACAGCGGCCGCCCGTTTTCTGGGATTCGGCGATGACGTGAAGGGCCAGGGTCGTTTTACCGGAGGATTCCGGACCGTAGATCTCGATGATGCGGCCCCTGGGGAGACCGCCGATGCCGCAGGCCAGATCGAGGCTGACGGAACCGGTGGAGATGGCTTCGATGTCGAGGCGGGCATTTTCATCGCCCAGGGTCATGACGGAGCCCTTGCCGAACTTACGGTCTATCTGCAGGAGCGCTGCCTCGAGGGCTTTGTCCTTTTCTGATTTTTCGGGTTTATTTGCATTACTTGCTGCAGGCATGTTAACCTCCTGTGGTCTTTTTACACGAAAGAACATTTGTTCTCATTTATAATATGTCATTTTGTGATTCCGGTCAAGTAATATTTAAGACACTACAAAATTACCATATTTTTCCAATCATGTAAAGTCCTTATTTGATCTTTTCGTAGAGCAGACGGAACATCTGAAGAACGGCATTCTTGCGGACCCGGTCGCGGCTTGGTCTGCGGGTGGAAAAACGGAACGCTTCCACCTTGCCCTGATACCAAAGGCCCACATAAAAGGTTCCGACCGGATCTTCCTCGGTGCCGCCTCCCGGGCCGGCATAGCCGGTCACAGAGATGCAAAGGTCACTGCCGGTGACCCGATACAGACCTTCTGCCATTTCACAGGCAGTCTCGCGGCTGACAGCCGTACAGGTATCCAGCGTTTCGGCACGAACGCCCAGCTCTTCCATCTTCGCCTTGTTGCAATAGGTGACAAGGCTGCGGTCGAACACCTCAGAAGAACCTGCGATATCGGTGATGGCGGCTGCAAACATGCCGCCGGTGCAGGATTCGCAGGAGGAAAGGCGAAGGCCCTTCTCTTGCAGCAGATGAAAGACCACTGCCGGAAGCTCTTCTCCCTCTTCGCTGTAGATGTACTGCCCGATGCAGCTTCGCACCTGCACCATGGTGTCTTCCACCGCCTGCTGTGCTTCCTGCAGGGTCGGCCGCTTGGAAGCGACGCGAAGGGAGCATTGAAACGTCCCTGCATAGGTGGCCAGGGTCGGATCGGTCTGCCCGTCGATCAGGTCAAGCAGTTCGGTCTCCAGTTGGGATTCGCCGATGCCGCAGGTGCGAACATCCTTATAGAAAAGCACGGAATTTTGAAGGGCCAGCAGCCTGGGACGCACCTCGTTTTCGAACATGGGCTGCATCTCCGAAGGCGGGCCCGGCATGGAGATGACGATCTTTCCGTCCTTTTCCATCCAGAAACCGGGGGCGGTGCCGTTGGGATTCTTTAAAACGGTGCAATGCTCCGGAAACCAGGCCTGCTTGCGGTTGTTGTCTGTCATGGGACGGCCCTTGAAATGGCTCTTTAAGATCTCGGTCTGCTCGGGCCATTCCACCACCCTTTCGCCGAAATATTCGGCGATCATTTCCTTTGTCAGGTCGTCCTGGGTCGGGCCCAGGCCGCCGGTGGTGATGATCATGTCGCAATCAAGATAGGCATGGGCCATCATCTCCTTAAGACGAACGGGATTATCGCCGACGGTCATGTGATACATGACATCGATGCCCAATGTCTGCAGCTGGCGGGAAAGATAGACCGCATTGGTATTAACGATAGAGCCGAACAGGATCTCGGTGCCTACGGTAAGAACGGTACATTTCATCTCGGCCACCTCTTACATGGAGAAAACGCTTCTGTTTTTGGCGACATATTCGATGCCGGAGACCACGGTCATCACCAGAGAGGCCCAGAGGAAGACCTGGGCTGCCTGTGCCAGGATGAGGGGCTGATTCAGGATCAGAAGAGGAACGGCGATCATCTGCAGCACCGTCTTGATCTTTCCGGTCATGCCGGCGGCGATGACGATGCCCTCGGAGGCGGCTACGGTGCGCATGCCCGAAACGACGAACTCTCGGCAGAGGATGACGATAAGCATCCAGGCGGGAACCAGACCCTTTCCGACCATCAGGCAAAAGGCCGCATAGACCAGGATCTTGTCGGCCAAAGGATCCATGATCTTGCCGAAATTAGTCACCAGGTTGTATTTTCTGGCGATCTTTCCGTCCAGCATGTCGGTAAGCGATGCCAGAATAAAGATGATGAAGGAGGGAATGTTCATTCCCATGGCATATAAAACGGCAAATACGGGAGTCGCGATGATTCTGCCGACTGTCAGCTTGTTAGGAAGATTCATAAGGTTTATTCCGCCTTTCCGGTTAGATCATAATCAAAAGCATCCTGGATCAGGACATTGACAAAGGTTCCGGGGATCAGCGCACGATCGCTGGTAAAGATCACGCTGTTATCGATCTCAGGAGCATCCATGGAGGTCCGTCCGATATAGGTTCCGTCCTGGCAGTCCTCCTCCACCAGCACCTGCAGAGTCTGCCCTACGCAGCGAAGATTGTTTTGAAGAGAAATGCTGCGCTGCAGCTCCATGATGCGGTCGCGCCGCCGCTCTTTTACATCCTTACGCACCTGCTGCTTCATCCGGGCGGCGGCAGTGCCCTCTTCTTTCGAATAGGCGAATACCCCCAGACGGTCGAACTTCATATCGGAAACGAAACGGCGAAGAGCGAAATGCTCTGCCTTCGTTTCTCCGGGAAAGCCGGCGATCAGCGTGGTTCGGATGACGATTCCCGGGATCTGGGCCCGCAGGTTGGCGATGGTCGCGCGGATCGAGGCATCGGTAGACTTGCGGTTCATGGCATGCAGCACCCGGTCATCGGAATGCTGGATCGGAATATCCAGATATTTGCAGATCTTAGGCTCTGTTTTGATGCAGTCGATCAGCTCCTGGGTGATCTCGTCTTCGTAGCAATACATCAGGCGGATCCACTCTATGCCGTCGATGCGGCATAGCTCATGCAAAAGCTCCGGCAGCATGTTTTTCTTACCCAGATCGCAGCCGTAGGCGGTCACATCCTGGGCGATGACCACCAGCTCTTTGACCCCTTCTTCGGCCAGCTGCCTTGCTTCAGCCAGAACGGCTTCAGGCCGGCGGCTTCGGTATTTTCCCCGGATAAAGGGGATAATGCAATAGGTGCAGATGTTGTTGCAGCCCTCGGCGATCTTAAGAGGAGCCGTCCAGGGGGTGAGAGAGCCTTTGGTAAGACGGGGCCCCAGCTCGTCGTAGATCGTTCCCGCCGCCGAAACGAAGGGGTCAAAGCCGCTTCTGCCGAGCATGGCCGGAAGCTTATCGTAATCGTTGACACCGAAAAAGCCGTCGACCTCGGGCATCAGAGAAGACAGCTGGTCGGCATAGCGCTGAGAAAGGCAGCCGGAAACATAGAGTTTTTGCCGTTCTGTTTTCAGTTCTCCCAGCTCGATGATGGTATTGATGGACTGCGCCTTGGCGTCGTTGATAAAGCCGCAGGTGACCACCAGCATGGCATCGGCCTCGCCGGGATCATCGGTCAGGGTGTGGCCTTCCTTCGCCAGAAGGCCTGCCGCAAACTGGGCATCGACCGTATTCTTTTCACAGCCGAGGGTCTTGATATAGATCTTCAAAGGGATACCTCTAATTTAAAACGGTGTATAAGCGTCGATCTCTTCGGGAACCGGGTCTCCTGCCGAAGAAAAGCCGGCTTCGTATTCTGCCAGAGTCATCAGCACCTTGCGGGGGCGTCCGCCGTCTGCCGGGCCTACGATGCCCCGCTCCTCCATCATGTCGATGAGACGGGCCGCCCGGTTGTAGCCGATGCGAAAGCGCCTTTGCAGAGCCGATACGGAAGCGGCTTCAGCATGGATCACAGCCTCGACGGCATCGGCCAGCAGATCGTCTTCCTCATCTTCTGCAGCAGCGGCGGGACCAGCCTCTGCCCGTTCCATCGCAGAGGCTACCGATTCGCTGTATTCCACCCGGGTATTATTCTTCTTCAGGAAATCGATAACGGCATTGACCTCTTCATCGGATACGAAGCAGCCCTGCACACGCTCCGGCTTGGAAAGGTCCTGCGGACCGTAAAGCATATCGCCCCGGCCAAGAAGCTTTTCCGCACCGCCCATGTCGAGAATAACGCGGGAGTCGATCTGAGACGACACCTTAAAGGCAATGCGGCTTGGAATATTGGCTTTGATAACGCCGGTGATGATATCGGCCGAGGGCCTCTGGGTAGCGATGATCAGATGCATGCCGGCAGCTCTTGCCTTCTGGGCGAGACGGCAGATATAATCCTCCACCTGGTTTTTCGACGCCATGATCAGATCGGCCAGCTCGTCGATGACGATAACGATCTGAGGCATCTTTTCGCTCTCTTCGCCGTCAGCAGTGACTGCCTCGTTATACGACTGCAGGTCGCGGACGCTTTTTTCAGCGAATTTATTGTAGCGGTCGTTCATTTCCGCCACGGCCCAGCCTAAGGCGGCGGCAGCCTTGGCAGGCTCGGTGACAACAGGCACCATCAGATGGGGAATGCCGTTGTAATTGCTCAGTTCCACCACCTTTGGGTCGACCAGAAGAAGCTTAACTTCATCGGGTCTTGCTTTATACAGCAGGCTGATGAGAATGCTGTTGATGCAGACCGATTTTCCGGAGCCGGTGGCACCGGCGACAAGAAGATGTGGCATCTTTTTCAGATCCGCGACTACGGGAGCTCCGGCAACGCTCTTTCCAAGACCCACCGAGATGCGGGACTTGGCTTTGCGAAAGCTTTCCGAATCGATGATCTCGCGCAGATAGACGCTGGCGATGGTCTCGTTGGAGATCTCGATGCCTACAGCGGCTTTTCCGGGAATAGGAGCTTCGATACGCAGCGACTTGGCGCGAAGATTGAGGGCCAGATCATCCTGCAAGGAGGTGATGCGCGAAACCTTTACACCGGTGGCAGGCTGCACCTCAAAGCGGGTGACGGCCGGCCCCTGGATCATATCGACCACACGGGCGGTAACGCCGAAGCTGGCGAGGGTCTTTTCAAGAACAGCTGCCTGGCTCTGCAGATCGGTTTTGGAACTGGAGCCTGCTGCAGGAGCCGGCTTGTTCAGAAGGTCGATGGGCGGAAATTCATAGGGCTTTTCAACGGGAACAGGAGCAGCCTCCGCCACGGTCTGCCCGGAAGGGACAGCTTCCGCCGTGGCGGCTTCGCGGCGCACCGGCGGCTGGTAGGTCTGGCTTCCCGAAAGGCGGAAGGCCGGCTTGCCGGCTTTGGAAAAGGACGGCCCATCGAAGGAGGCTTCGCCTGTGCTTTCGCTTACGGCTTCCTCATTTTGGATCCGGCCATCCTGCCGGCTGTCAAAGCCCTCGAAAGCGTCGCTCAGATCGTCTGAAGAGTCCCCTTCCTGCAGCGATGCCGCAATTGCCGGATCCGGTTCCGGCTGACCGACGAAGTCCTCTAATAGCATGGATTGCACAGAGGAATCCTTCTTCGTTTCCCCATTGATGCCGAAGCCTTCCGTCTTTTCCGTCTTGCCGAAGAGAGTATCATCTGACACATAGCCCAGGATCTTCTGCCGGTTGGCGGGCATTGCGGCTTCTTTGCCGCCTGCCGAAAGGATACCGGGCTGAACGGCTTCCTTCGAGGAAGCTGCGGGGTCCGTTTCCTCGGAAGCGAAAGGCGTTTCTGCCGCTTCTTCTGCGGGAAGATCCCAGCGGATCTGCAGCTCTTCGGCTTCCTGCGGCTGATCCTTGGAAGAGTCAGTCTGCTCTTTCTTTGCAGCGGCTTCGGCCTCTGCCTTGGCTCGCTCGGCTTTTTTTGCATCGAAGAATTCCTCCACGGCGGAACCGGACTTCGGTGCGGCGGCCCCTGACTCTTCATCTTCTTCCTTTTTGGAGGCAAAGGTCTCGGAAGCAGCCAGATTTACGATATTTTCTTTCTTTTTTCTGTCTTCGTCATCCTTTTTCGACAGGATCCCGAAGGGCATGCCGATCTGTTTTCCGGTCTCCGTCGAAAGAGAGGTCGCTTTTTCCGCCTGTTCCTCACGGTAGCGGGCTTCTGCTTCTGCCAGAGCCTGCTTTTCTTCTTCCTTCGCCTTTTTATAGGCATCGTGGCGGATCCTGGCATTATCCAGACTGGAGGAAATCGGCGTATTGATGAGAAACAGCAGCGCGATCAGGATCATGGCGCCGCAGATCACGTAAAGAACCGTTCTTCCCACCGCCTTCAGCAGAAGAAACGACAGCATGGTGCCGAACATTCCTCCGGCCTGTCTGCCCTGCAGATAGCCTTTTACGACGGCTTCTGCGAAGCTTTCCATCCTGGCGGCATCGCCGACAGAAAACATGCAGCCGGCGGAAATGAACAGCATGGCGGCGGCCGCAATGCTGCGGGCCGTGAGAAAGGCCATGCGCCTGGTAAAGATCAGAGCGCCGAATAAGATCATGAAATAAGGAAGGGCATACGCCGCCTTGCCGAACAGGCCGAACAGGACGCTGTTGATAAAGGCACCGGCAATGCCGGAGCCCTCCGGGTTCATGCTCATCACAAGAAGAATGATGCCCAAAACGATGATGACGAAGGCCCATATCTCGTCGTGGATCAGCTTCTTTTTATAAAGATCGGCCTGCTTTTGGGCAGCGGAGGCGCGAAGCTTTTCCTTTTCCGCCGTCTTCGCCGACGTTTTCTTTGCAGACGAAACCTTTTTATCCGTCTTCGGTTCTGTTTTTTTTGAACTGTCTTTTGTATTTGCCATAAATTGCTCCCAGCAATATTACATAGATTAACAATTTATAATACCACAAAAGACTGTAAAGCGCACGATTATTCTTCTGCCATTTTCTTCAGGGTGTCGCCTGCAAGGCGGTAGGTGGTCCATTCGCTCATGGGCTCCGCCCCCAAGGCTGTATAAAAATCGATGCTGGGCCGGTTCCAGTCCAGGCACCACCATTCCAGACGGCCGCAGCCCCGCTCAACGGCCAGCTGAGCCAGCTTCTTCAGCAGACCCTTGCCGTAGCCCCTTCCACGGTATTCCGGCAGCACATAGAGGTCTTCCAGATAGATGCCCGCCCTGCCCAAAAACGTAGAATAGTTATGAAAAAACAGGGCAAAACCAACCTCCTTGCCCTCCTCCAGGGCGAAGATCACCTCGGCAACCTTCTTTTCGAAAAGCCAGCGGCGCACCGTATCCTCCTGTGCCACCACCAGATCTTCCATCTTTTCGTATGCGGCAAGACCGCGAACAAATTCCATGATCAGCGGAACATCCTGTTCCACAGCAAAACGATAGTCCATACTATACTCCCTTTCCCGATGCCCGGGCCTCATGAAAAAAGGACAGACCGAAGCCGGTCTGTCCTTTAAAACAGCAATGATCAGTGTTCTTCCAGCGCCAGCTTTGCGGTGCGATACAAAAGCTCTGCACCGTAGGGCATGCAGTCGGTATTAAAGCACATGTCTCTTGCGTGCAGGCCGGGCTTCAGGTCGGTGCCCAGCGCTATATAAGCAGTGGGAATGCCTGCTACGATATGATAGGCATGAAAATCCTCGCTGCCCAGGGTATTGATGGTAGGCGATACCTCACCGAAGACCTGGGTGATGGCTTCTTCTGCGATGGCCACCATGTCGTCGGAATATTCGGCGGCGTAAGCGGCTCTGCTGACCACCTCGACGGTGCAGCCGAAGGTTTCCGCCGCCTTTTCGCAGGCTTCCTTTACGAAGGCGCTGATCTGACCGCCCAGATCGTTGGTCTGGGCACGAAGATCGAACTTGACCTCGATGCGGTCGGGAACCACGTTCTGCAGGTTGCCGAAGCTGTCGATGCAGGTAGCCTTTGCCGACCACTGCCTGTCGGTATCGATACGGAATCCATCTACCATGGTGATGGCAAGGGCGGCTGCCGACAGGGCATTCTTGCCCAGATGAGGCCGCGCGCCGTGAGAAGCAACACCGTGGAAGGTAGCTACCGTGGGAATGGATGCGTTATGCATCAGGCGGGAAGCCGCATGGCCCATAGAGCATTCCACCTCCGGACGAAGATGGATGCCGAACATGCCGTCCAGCTTAGGCAGACCGGCCTTGATGATCTCATCGGAGCCTCTGACCGTCTCTTCAGCAGGCTGAAAGAGCAGATAGAGAATGCCTCTTTTGAAGCCCTCGTTCTTTAAAGCGATGCCAGCATTGAGCACCATGCTCATGTGGGCATCGTGGCCGCAGGCATGCTTCATCTCGAAGGTGCCGTCGGGGTTGGGGAAGGAAAGCGCATCGATATCGGTGCGCAGGCAATAGGAAGGGCCGGGAATGCCGCTGTCCAGTTTGGCAAGAAATCCGGTCTCTGTGAGAGGCATCACTTCAAAGCCCTCTTCTTCGACCCGTTTCTTCAGATAGTCGCTGGTCTTGAATTCCTGAAATGCGATCTCGGGAATCTGATGAAGCGCATTCCAATCCTTTAGGATCTGTTCGCTGCTGACATGAAAATTCATACTGTCCTCCATTGCGGGAAATGAAATAGCGGAAATAACGGATAAGGTTTTTATTCTGCTGCGCCCGGAAGCTTTTTCCAGAAGCAGGCGAACTGCTCAACACCGGCAAAGCCAAGGCCCTCCAGCTTTTCTTTATCGAAATCGTCCAGTATATTTTGAAGATCGGTATAGATCAGATTCCCGTCGACGCAGACCTTGCCCAGGCGGCCCTCCTCCAGGAACTTTTCATCGCTCTGGGAGGGGTCGAGCACAGCGATCCGGCCGTCGCGTAGCTGAGCGATCAACAGAATATAGTGCGCTCCGTGGGTAAAGAGACCGATGTGACCTTCGCTGTCGCCGGAAGAAAGAGCAACGACGGCGCCGCCGGTATGAAGGCACGAAAGCACCGCTTCCGGATCAGAGGTCAGCTGCAGATCAAGGCCCAGCTTTTCGGCGAAAACAGGGGCAAAGACCTTATAATCCGTTCCCAGGGTATGGTTGCCGCCGCAGTCATACGAAAGCTGAATGGCATCGAACATACCGAATTGCGGTTTTACCAGAAGGCGGTCTGCGACCATCATGGCGCAGGCAAGGCCGCAGCCGCTCATTTTAAAGGTGCCGCCGACAGCCCGTTTTTCATCCTCCGGATGATCCATATTGGTGCGGTATGCAACATGAGGATACTCTAACTGGTTGATATAGATCATATTTGCCTTCCTTTCTATGGTTAACAATAATTAGTTACTGTTGATCATCAAGTGCGATCAGAGAAAGTGCCTCCTCCACCTGCCGGGAAAGCTCTTCCACACCGTTTTCGTTGGACAGGATCCGGTCAGCGAGGCTTTCTTTTTCTTCCTGAGAAAGCTGCTTTGCCATGCGGGCGCGGATCTGCTCTTCCGACAGACCGGAGCGCCGGCGCACCCGGTCGATCCGAAGCTGTTCTTCGGCAGTAACCAGCCAGACCTCGTCAAATAAGGACTGCCAGCCGGCTTCATAAAGCAGCGGCACCTCGGTAAAGACCAACGACGAACCCTCCTGCTCTTTGCAGCGGAGCTGTTCCAGCAGCCGCTGCCGGATGGCAGACTGAATGAGCATGGTCATCTGCCGGTATTTGTCCGGATCGGAGAAGGCGATGTCGGCCACCAGGCTGCGATCCATCGAGCCGTCCTCTTTTATGATATCATATCCCAAAACGCCGGCAAGACATTTCAGCAAAGGACTTCCGGCAGCGGTGACCTCTTTGGATATGGCATCACAGTCGAAGACTGGATAGCCCTGCTGCCGCAATAGCTGGGATACGGTACTCTTGCCGGAGCCGATGCCTCCGGTAATGGCGATACTGCGCATGAAAGCCTCCTATTTGAGCTGGAACCAGTTGCCGCCCTCTTCCAAAGAGACCTCCAACGCCACCGTCATCTGCGCTGCGTGTTCCATCTCTTCTACCAGCAGTTTGCGGACCTTC
The DNA here is from genome assembly GCA_021443825.1 of Bacillota bacterium. Classification (GTDB taxonomy): domain Bacteria; phylum Bacillota; class Clostridia; order Peptostreptococcales; family Anaerovoracaceae; genus RGIG2707. The sequence goes on along the minus strand of JABUTE010000104.1, from coordinate 4,024 downwards.
TCCGCTTCACTCTGTGCCGCATGAATGATCAGCTCGTCGTGCACCTGCAGGATCAATCGGGACCCGGGGCATTCTTTTGCCAGCCGGTCATAGACCCGAATCATGGCCAGCTTGATGATATCGGCGGCGGTGCCCTGGATCGGCGTGTTCATTGCCAGACGCTCGCCCAGCTGGCGCACCATAAAGGCCGGTGCGGTGATCTCAGGAACCTCTCTTCTTCTGCCGAACAGGGTCTTCGCATAGCCGGTCTGCTTGCAGTCTGCGATGCATTCATCCAGAAACTGCTTGACTCTGGGGAAACGGTCGAAATAATCGGCGATGTATTTTTCTGCTTCCTTTCGGGTAATGGAAAGGCCCTGGGAAAGACCAAAGCCGCTCATGCCGTAGATCACGCCGAAATTGACCGCCTTGGCATTGGAGCGCATCTGCGAGGTGACCAGCTCCTGGGGAACACCGAATACCTTGGAGGCAGTTTCTCTGTGGATGTCGAGCCCGTTGTTGAAGCAATCGATCAGGGTGGGATCCTGCGACATGTGGGCCATGACACGCAGCTCGATCTGGGAATAGTCGGCGCCGATCAGAATATGACCGGCATCGGCCGTAAAGGCGTTGCGAAGCTGTCTTCCCAGGTCGCTTCGTACGGGAATGTTCTGCAGATTGGGCTCGGTGCAGCTGATGCGTCCGGTGGCAGTAACGGTCTGCTGGAAGTGGGCATGAATGCGCCCATCCTCTGCGATCAGAGGCATCAATCCCTCCACATAGGTGGAGTTCAGCTTGGAATAGGTACGGTATTCCAAAATCTTTGCCACGATCTCGTGGTCGGGGGCCAGCTTTTCCAGAATGTCGGCGCTGGTGGAATAGCCGCTCTTCGTCTTTTTGCCCGCCGGAAGCTGCAGCTTTTCAAAGAGGACCGTGCCCAGCTGCTTGGGCGAATTGATATTGAACCGCTCGCCGGCAAGCCTGTAGATCTCCTGCTCCAGCGCCTGGAGCTGCTCCTTTAAAGAAACTCCGAAGGAAGAAAGAAATTCGCGGTCGGTAGAAAAGCCTTCTTTTTCCATGGACGCCAGGATGGGGCAGAGGGGAAGCTCGATGTCATAGAACACGAAATGAAGACCGGCTTCTTCGACGGCGATGGCCTGATCGGCCGCCAGCCGGTTGATGAGAGTCAGTTTTTTTCCGGTAAGGGCATACTGTGCAGCGGGATCCGCAAGGGAAAAGAGATCAAGCTGAGCCGGCTTTTCTTCAGCGCCAAGGGTCTCGTGGTAGTGTTCAAAGATCAGGGCATTCAGCTCCGGATCGCGAGTGCCGGGATGAAGCACATACTGGGCAAGGGCGCAGTCAAAGGCGGGAATCAGTCCGCTGCAGTCGATGCCGTTTGCCATCAGAGCATAATAGAGCCTTCCCAGATGAAAGCCTTTGGCGTAGACCCGATTTCCTTTGAGTGCCTTTGCCACCAGAGCGGGAAGCTTTGCCGGCCCGCAGCAGATGGCCGCGCAGCCGCCGTCCCACAGCAGCTCCAGTCCATCAACGGAAGGAGCCTGGATATGGCTGCCGTCGGTCACGATATCAAAGGTCACATTTCCGCTGCGGAAAGCGGCTGTGAGAGCCTCATAGGCATCATTCTCATCGGTGATCACCCGGGCCGCAGGATAGTCCGAAGAGGGAGCGGCAGCCTGCTGCGCGAGAGACTGCGCTTCTGCGCCCTGCCCCTGCACCGAAGCCTTTTGGGCAGCTTTGGCGCTCTCCTGCTTCATCAGCTTTGCCAGATAGGTCTTGAACTCCAGCCGCTTATACATCTCAATAAGACCGTCGGTATCCACCGGCTTGATCAAAAGATCAGCAATGGAATATTCGACAGGAACATTGCATACGATGGTGGCAAGGCGTTTGCTCAGCATGGCATCCATGGCGCCGGCTTCTACCTTGGCGCGCACGCTCTTGCTTTCGATCTGCTCTGTGTTGGCCAAAAGGTTCTCCACAGAGCCGAACCGTTGGATCAGCATCTTTGCTGTTTTTTCTCCGATGCCGGCGACCCCGGGAATGTTGTCGGAGCTGTCGCCGTACAGGGCTTTAAAATCGATAAAGGCAGACTGGGCAAAGCCGTATTCCTCCATCATCAAGGCATCGTCGTAGGCTTTAAAATCGGAGACTCCCTTGCGGTTGATGATCACGGTGCAGCCGGAGCCTGCCAGCTGCAGGGCGTCTCTGTCGCCGGTGATCACGTAGGAGGCCATTCCCTGCTCCTTGGCCATGGCGGTGGTAGTGCCGATGATGTCATCAGCCTCAAAGCCGTCCAGCTCATAGGTAGCGATGCCCAGCAGATGCAGCACATCCTTTAAAACCGGCATTTCCATAGCCAGCTCATCGGGCATCTTTTTTCTTCCGGCCTTATAATCGGTAAATTCCAGATGGCGGAAGGTAGGCGCCTTGCGGTCGAAGGCCACCAGCATATGGCTGGGCCTGTAATCGTCCAGGATCTTAAAAAGCATGCTCAAAAAGCCGTAGATCCCCTGGGTATAGAACCCGTCTCTGGTGATCATAGGCCGCTGGATCGCATAAAAGGCCCTGTTCACAAGGCTGTTTCCGTCGATGATGACGATCTTATCTTCTGCCATTTTTCTGCCTTTCCGGAAAATAAAAAAATCCCAAAGTGCCGTCAGACTGTAATTCAAGCCCTATCCAACAGATAGGTGGGTCGCCTGCCTGCAGAATCTGTCTTTCACTGATCTAAATAGATATGACCTGACATATCGGCTCGGACGCGGCATCCCGATTAAAACGTGTAGGTTGAATTAAAAGCCTTAACGAACACCCCAGGATGTAGGTTCATTGGATTGTATTACTCTTCTTCGAGATCGATGGCGCAGTTGGTGTAGACCTTCTGTACATCATCGTCATCTTCCAGCAGCTCGATCATCTTGCGCAGATTGGTGATCTGTGCCTTATCTGCGGGAGTTGCTTCCACATTGGGCAGATTCTCAACGCTCCATTCGGAGGGCTGCTTGCCTGCTTCGACGAGGGCATTCTTAACATTCTCAAGCTCGTTGGGATCGCACATGACTTCGAAGGAATCGTCGTAGGTGATCACGTCGTCGGCCCCGGCTTCAAGAGCTGCATCCATCAGCTCATCTTCGGTCAGATCGCTGTCTTCGCGGTCGAAGATGATGACGCCCTTCTTTTCGAACATGTAGGAAACACAGCCGGGAGTTCCCAGATTGCCTCCGAACTTGTCGAATGCATGCTTTACAGAAGCGGTGGTACGGTTCTTGTTATCGGTGAGTACTTCGACGACAACGGCAACGCCGCCTGCGCCGTAACCCTCGAACTGGCCTTCTTCAAAGTTTGCGCCGCCCAGCTCGCCGGTACCCTTCTTGATCGCTCTGTTAATGTTGTCGTTGGGCATTCCGATGCCCTTTGCCTTATCGATTGCAGTTCTTAATGAAGGATTGTAATCGGGGTCTCCGCCAGCCTTTGCCGCGACCATGATCAGTCTGGCATACTTGGTGAAAACTGCTGCTCTCTTAGAGTCCTGTGCCGCTTTTCTTCCGGCAATTGTTCCGTGTCTACCCATTGGTATGACTCCCTTTCCTTATGAATTATATTCAATATATCACAATACGTGACCTGATTCAACAAAAAGCGGCCCTTGCGCACGGGCCGCTTTTATTTGTTTTCCTTTAGCTAAAGTGTTAAGTCGATATCTGTGAAGCTTAACCTTCTACCACATTCTTGCCATCGTAGAAACCGCAATTGGGGCAAACTCTGTGGGGAAGCTTAGGTTCATGACACTGGGGGCAAACGGAAAGTGCGGGTGCGCTCTTTACCATGTTTGCGGCCTTTCTGCTCTTAGTCTTAGCTGAGGAAGTTCTTCTCTTTGGTACTGCCATGTCGGATACACCTCCTTCTTTTCTAAAAATCAACTTCTATATTTTATAGAAGTATAAAGGATTTGTCAAGGATAAATTTTCCTTAATTACTTGGTCAGCTCCAGAGTATCTCTTGCGATCATCAGCTCTTCGTTTGT